>NZ_JBSFGU010000023.1:0-126643 GCF_053596725.1 Kitasatospora sp. NPDC001660
TCACCCACGGGCGCAGGGATTTGGGAGGGGGGTGCGGGGAGTCGCCGAAGGCGACCGTGCCGGGCGCTGCGACAGCGGCCGTCAGGGCCAGGACGACGAGCGCACGGTAGAGCCGCCTGAGGCGGCCAGGACGGTGGGACATGAGACACCTTCCTGAAGGGCACGGCGGGAGCCGGAGCGCCGGCATGACACGCATCACCGGCGTCGGGCTTGGAGGGAAGAGAGGCGAGGCAGCCGCCCGGTGCCGCGACACGCGGCTCAGGACGACATCACATTCGTCATCACGCTGCGCACGTACAATCCCCACTGAGCTGGCGTCAAAAACAAACGATGGAGCGGAATCTCGGACTTCTCTCTTCGGAATTCATGAGCGCGCATCTCATATGACTGCATTTCGCAAATCCTCACCGCCTGTCGATGATGCGTTCGTCTCCCGGCCCGACCCGGCCGGGCTCCCTTCCATGGTCGCGTTCGACCAGACGGAGGAATGACGTTTAGCCGCTGTGCGCGTACGGATATCACTAGGGGTCGCCACTGGGGCGATACCCGGACGGTTGCTGTTCCGGGCTTGGACGAGGAGAGCCCATGCGTATCCGATATTCCGTGGCCGCCGGAGCCGCGATGGTTGTCGCCAACACCGGAGTGGCCAGCGCCGCGCCCGGAGACACGGCGGTCACGTTCTCCGTCTCGGGTGGTTCGTTAGCGATCTCGGTCCCCGCCGGCCCGGTGGGCCTGGGAAGCGGACTGCCCGGAAACTCCATCAGCGGACAACTGGGCAATGTCACGGTCACCGACTCCCGAGCCCTGCTCACGGCGGCCTGGACCGCGTCCGCGATCTCCACCAGCTTCACGACGGGCGGCGGCACGGCCGCGGAGACGATCCCGGCCAGCGCGATCTCCTACTGGTCGGGAACCGCGAGCTCCACGACCGGCCTGGGCGTCTTCACGCCCGGCCAGGCCACGGCCGCCCAGGCCCAGAGCCTCAACGTCAGCCGCACCGCCTACAGCCTCACCGCGGGCACCGGCAACAACTCCGCGACGTGGAACCCCACGCTCGTCGTCGCGGTCCCTGCCAGCGCGGTGAACGGCACCTACACCGGGACGGTGACACATTCGATCGCGTAGCTCGGCGGGCCTGTGGTGTACGGCCGCAGCGGTGCTCGCGTTGGTCTGCGGCGCGGGCACCGCCACAGCCGAAGGCCCGGACCAGACGCCGCCTCCCACCATTGAGGGCAGCATCGGCCTCAAGTTGCTCGACGCGCCCCGGGACCGTGAGTCCGACCCTCGCGCACATATGTACATCGTGGACCACCTTGCGCCCGGCAGCGTCATCCACCGCCGGCTGCTGGTGACGAACACCTCCGACGTCGACCAGCATGTCGACCTCTACGCGGGCTCCGCCGCGGTCAACAGCGGCACCTTCACCGTCGATGCCGATCGCACCCAGAACGAGCTCACGACCTGGGTCTCGGTGGACGACTGTGTCTCGGATGCGGATGTATCCAGCAAGACGACGGACTGCGGCGCACCGGGCACCCGGCCGCCCACGCCGCCGTCCACCGCCGTGCGTGACATCCCGGCGCACGGCACGGCCGTGGTCCGCGTCAGCGTCCGGGTGCCGTCGAACGCGTCCGCCGGCGAGCGGTACGCAGTCTTCTGGGCACAGGTCGCGGGCCTTGCCGGCCCGGCTGCGAACGTCCGCCTGGTCAACCGCGTGGGAGCGCGGATCTACCTCGACGTCGGTCCCGGAGGCGAGCCGCCGTCCGACTTCCGGATCGAGGAGCTGACTCCCGCGCGCGCGCCCGACGGTACGCCGAAGTTGGTGGCCAAGGTCCACAACACCGGTCAGCGTGCCCTCGACCTGACCGGATCGATGTCGATGACCGACGGGCCTGGATCCCTCAGCGCCGGTCCCTTCACGGTGAACCTCGGCACCACGCTCGGCATCGACGAGACCGAGCCCGTGACTGTCCTCCTGGACAGGAAGCTGCCCGACGGCCCCTGGAAGGTCCACCTCACACTCGCCAGCGGTCTGATCCGACGCACCGCCACGGCCACCGTCACCTTCCCCAGCGGCTCCCAGGCCGGCGCGTCGGTCACGCCGGACACGGCGGACTCCCGATCGATGACGCCGGGCATGGCCGCGGGCGTGTCCGCCGTCCTTCTCCTGGTCGCCTGCGGCTGGACGGTTCGCCGCATGCGGGTGAGCTGAACCCGACAGGCCCGAACGGGCTCATCGGCAGGGGACGGCGCCATCAGGCGACGGAGTGGGTCACGGTGCCCGTGTAGGTGCCGTGAACCGCAGCGGCGGGGATGTTGACCACCAGCGTGGGGATCCAGCTCGTGGAGTTGTTCCCGCTGCCGGTGGAGGTGAAGGCGGTTCTCGCACTGTTGAGCGCCTGCGCGGCCGAGGCACTGCTCTCACCCGGCGTGGCCGTCACGGTCCCGTTCGTGTTCGTCGCGGCTCCGGACCAGTAGGAGACGTTCGAGGTGGTGATCGTCTCGGCGGACGTGGCGCCGCCGGTGGTGAAGTTCGTGGCGGACACCGTTGCTGTCCAGGTGCTGGTGCTCAGTCCTCGCTGGTCCGAGACGGTCACCGTGCCGAGGGCCGCGCTGAGGGTGCCCCCGGGCGCCGCGCTGCCCAGGCCTGCGGTGGTCGGCACGCTGATCGACAACGTGCCCGTGGTCGGAATGATGGTGATCTGGGAGCTGTTGCTGCCGTTGGTCTCGACGCTGTCCACGACCGCGCCGGTGAAGCTGGCCTTGCCTCCGGATGAGGCCGTCAGCTTCCCCGCGGCGGTGTAGAGCACACCGCCACCGGTGAGCCAGGTGCCGTTTCCGGTGACCGAGACCCCCGCGGTGTTGTTGCGGTCGGCGATGAGCGAAAGACCGGTGAAGGCCCCCGTGGTCGGTGCGCTGAGAGTGATCTTGCCTCCGCTCTGGTTGGTGAAGGCCGCACCGCTGGTGCCCGCCGCGCACGCGGTCGGGTAGGACGGGCAGGCGAGGTAGATCGTCACTCCCGTGCCGTTCACCTTCCCGCCGGAAATCGTCAAGCCGCTGGTGACGACGTACGTACCGGGATTGAGGGTGAGCGTGCCGGCCAGGGACGAGATGCTGGAGTACACCCCCGGACTGATCGTCTGGTTCCCCGAGACATGGTTGACCGAGGGGTACGGCGGAGTCGGCGTCGAAGGACAGGCCGACGCGGCCGGGCACTGGGCCAAGGCGGCGTAGGGGTCGGTACCGGCGGGCTGGTTGGTCGGGGCCGGGCTGTACGAGCCGCCGCTCGACGTGGCGAAGCCGGCCGGTGCCGCCGGGCCGCCGATGGTGCCCCCGTTCGCGATGACCGAGGTGGCACCACTGACGAGCGCGGCCTGACTGTTCGTCGAGTCGACCAGGATACTGCCGGTGACCTGGACGCTGCCGGGGTGGACGTACAGGGCGTCCGCAGCACTCGCATTGAGGACGCACAGACTCGCCGTACACGCAGTCGCGGCCCGGGCGGCCTCGGACGGACCGGTCACGACCCAGGCCAGCACGGACGTGAGGGCAAGGAGCATGGCATAGAACGCGTGCGACAGACGGCTCCGTCCACGCCTGCGGTTGAGGCCGACCGACCGAGGGGGCTGGGTAGTCGTCGTTCGCCGCGACACCTTGAACCGAACCGCCATCCCCCGGCCCGACCGCCCCTGCTCGCACCGGGCCCGCCGGATCCTCTCGAACAACGCCTCACGCGACCTGTGCACCAGCGGTCTCCCTGACCCGGACCGTGATCGACAAGCACAGCGTGACGGGCCGAACGGCCTGCGTACCCCGATTACTCCGAAAGCGGCATGTCACACACCATCACACCAGGTGGCGCCCAAACCCACTGAAAATCCAGTGGCCCCCGATCCCGCCGAAAGCGCGGTGCCCATCCACCCCGAAGAAATCAGCCCGTCACCGCCGTCCCGTCCCAGCCCACCGAGGTGGCCGCCGCCGTCACCGCCGGCGTGGGTGGCGCGCAACATGGGGCAGCAGCCGGGCCTAATCCCGACTACTGCCCCACGAGGACTGCTCGGTGTCGCCTGGTCAGATACTGGTCAGGGACCACCAGTTCTTGGCGTCGTTGCTGTTGGTGTCCAGCACCACGACCTGCTCGGGCAGGTTCTGGATCGGCGTCATGGCCTGTCGCGTGGAACGGTTGACGATCTTGTACAGGTTGGTGAACACCGAGTGCTCCAGCCCCCACTGGAACTCGAAGCTGTCGTTGCAGCTGGCCTGGGTCACGTACGTTCTGCCGAAGTAGGTGAAGGGGGCGGGTTTGAGGCACTTGCCGGTGGCGTTGTTACGGATGAGGAAGTAGCCGCTCAACAGCTCCTCGAACGTCCACTGGTCGCCGCGGGTGGCGCTGTTCCAGGCGACCACCCAGATGTTGTCGTCGTGGTCGTCGCCGAATCCCCAGGGGAGAAGGTGGCCGCTGGTGGCGGAGTTGACGACGGTGACCGGGCTGAACAGGTCGCCCGGCGCGGCGCTCGCGGGCGCGACCGATGTGCCGAGCAGCGCGGTCATCAGGCCGAGCAGGACGGCCAGACGCGCCACGATGATGCCGTGTCGCGGACGCCCGGCCGCAGCAGGGGCGAGAGTGGTGGGGGTGCTCTGCGCTCTGGCGTGCTCGCGGGATGCGCCGGCGATGGACGACCTGGCGGCTGTGCTGACGGCGCCCAGGGCGCGGTGGATACGCACGGGAAGACCTCCTGCAATGGCGTGGTCGAGGGACAGCGGAAGCCGCCCCAAACAGCCTGGCGGCACTGTCAGTAATCGCTAATGTGCAGTGTGTACTCCATGTTGCCCAAGGGGGATCACCCCTTTGGCGGGCGTGCGAAGCATTTCCTGGAGCGCGCTATGTGAATGACCGGCTGGCGGGACGATGGTGCGCCCGCCAAGCCGCATCAGCTGACCCCCGTAAAGTCAGGTCGGCATTGAGGTGTTTGGCGCTCGCCTTTCTGGTCACCTGTGGCAGCGCCGGGTTCACCCTGCCCACCGCCGACAAGCCAGCTTCCTCCGTCCTCACCCCCGTAGGGCCCCGCAGGGCCCCGACCGTGGGCCGCAGGCACCGCTTCACCGCTGGAAGACATCACGATCGTGGCCGGACCTGGGCGGAAGACGGTGCTGGGATGCTCGTCGGCCCTCAGCAGTCCGCTCCGATCGCTGTGGATACGCGGCACCGGAATCGGCTCCGCGTGGGAGAAGCGGATCCGCCTCCTGCTCCGCGGTGCGAGGGAGCGGCCTGGTGGGCTCCTCGCCGTCGTACCGGGCCAGGGCCTGGGCCTCGGCCAGGGCGGCCCGGGACCGTGGGCGGAGGATTCTGCCTGCCGTGCAGGTCTGCGCCCTCGCACCGAAGGTCCGGGTGGGCCGTTCCAGAGTGACGGAGCCGCTGCGCCCGGCGACCGTGTGGCCTGCCCCTCTCGGGGCCCTCAGGAAGCACGCGATGACCGCCCCGCGGGTGGTCGTGATCGACAGGTGGGGTTCGTCCAGCCGCCAGCGGATCCCTACCTCGCTACCGGCGAGATCTGCGGGGAGCAGGTAGAAGTTGCCCTCGAACGACACGAGTCCGTGAAGATCGACCCTGCGCTGAACGCAGATGCGAGCCGGGAACGGGACTGCGGGCAGGGGCAGCAAAGCCCGGGCGTCGCAGCCTGCCCGTCGACGCCAGCCGTCCGAGCGTTCGGCGAGACGGTCGAGGCTGTCCTGTGCCGCCTGCATGCCGAGATCGCCGGCCGTGGTGTCCCACCAGTGAAGGACGATGGAGCGGCGGGCACGGGTGGCGGGGACGGACGGTCCCGTCCGCGGGCGGATCGCGATGGAGGCGGCGTAATAGATCGCGATCTCGTGGAAGGCGGCGGTCACCTTGCCGGCCGGTGAGCAGACGGGAGGAGTCCGGTCGAATAACCAGCGCTCACCGGTGCCGCCCAGCCGACGCAGTACCTGGTCCACGGCTTCGACGCAGTGCGGGAGGTCGTTGGCGTCGGTCAGGGCCGCCCGCCAGCGGCCGGATCGCGTGAGCGAACCCATGAGCAGGTACGCCTGGCGCCCGTAGTCCCATTCGACCGGCGGGGCCGGGAGCTGCACCCAGTCGAACTGCACGTCCTCCGTAGTGCCGCGGGTGGGGCTGGCCCTGCCCGGGTGGCAGAGTCCGCAGCGCGGCCGCGTCAGATACTTGCGCAGGGCGCGGGTGAAGGTCGAATAGGCGCCGTCGTAGCCCAGCTCGACGATCTCGCTGTGAAGAACGTTCGCCCGCAGGTGCGGATCGTCGTCGAGCCGCTGCTGGCAGTACGGGACGAATCGCAAGAACTCGTTATGGGCCACCGCTCGGACCCCTACGGTCCGCTCTCCGTTGAGATAGGCCCTGACCGTCTTGCGGTCACGCCCCAGACATCGGGCGATCGCCGAGACGGACCAACCCTGGCGACGCAGGGTGCAAACCTCTCTGTACTCCTCTGAGCTGAGCACCCAAACCCCTAACTGTCGAACTTCACCACCACAAAGTGCCTTGAATTAGCGACGACCGGGAGACATGGTCGAAATATAGCACGTGGCCCAACCGCCCCCCAGGGGAGAAAACGTTTCTGCTGAAATATGTCATGGGTAATTTCAGAGATTTTGAGCCACCGTCATACTGGCAAGGATCACCGCCTCCGACCTGCGAAATCAGCGGCACAAGCCACCCCTCTGCGGAGTTTTGCCGAGCATTGCGAGAATTGCATATTGAAGGACGCCAGAATCGTGCGCACACAGGGATTGGCGGTGAATCGTTCATGCCGCAAAACCGGTGTTCGCCGCCCCGCCCCCCACCCGGCAAGCGGGGGGCGAACCGGCAGTCGGTGCGGCTGGTGGCAGCCGGCGTGGGACACGACGCGCGCCGTCTCACAACGACAATCGGCAGGAGACGGTCTTGGTTCCGTCGGGATGGAAACGGCAGGCCCAGGAGCCGGCGATGCTCTCGACCAGAAGCAGGCCGCGCCCGCCTTCTTGACAGGTGGTTGCCTGGTGCGCTCGGGGAACGGCCGTCGAGCGGTCTCGAACACCGATCAACAGCCACCGCTGGTCGAGCGCGATCGTCACCCGGATCGGCTGCTCGCTGTCGGTGTGCCGGATCGCGTTCGTCAGAAGCTCAGTGGTCAGGAGTTCGGCGTCATCGGTGAGGTGCGCCATCTCCCAGTGGCTGAGAATTGCCTTCACGGCGCGGCGCACGGGCTGCAGTTGATGGGGCTCCGGAAACACGAACATGGAGATGTGCCGTCCCTGTACGTCACGTGCGTCCATGCTCGGCGAGTCTGTGGTGGTCATGTCCGTCCCCTGGTTCCACTCCCCCGGCGAAGCCGGGATCCCGTCCTTCACGGTCCGTCGGCGGTTCGGCGCGCTCGCAGCCTGGAGTGCGCTCATGATTTCTTCCTCGGAGGCCTGGTGCCGACCGGGGCGTCCGGCGACTCGGCCGGCTGTGGTGGGCGGGGACCGATGAGGTCCACGGCCGGGGATGCGGTGCCGTCGGGGGGAGCCGGAGAGGCGTCGGCGGTCAGGCTGACGCCGATCTGCTGGGCGAGGCCGTCGGCGAGAGTTGCCAGGGTGGGGTGGGCCGCGACGAAGTCGCCGGCGAGTCTGACGCCGAGCGAGGCCTCCAGGCGGGTGCGCAGTTCGATGCGGAGCAGGGAATCGAACCCGAGTGCCTTCAACGGGGTCTGCGGGTCCAGGGTGCTGGCCCCCAGTCGCAGGACGGTGCGGATGTGTTCGGCCAGGTAGTCCTCGAGGACCGTGCGGCGGGCGAGGCCGGGTTCCGCGGACTGCAGCTCGCCCCGGATGTCGCGCGCGGCATCCTGCGAGACCGTCTGCGCAGGGGTGTCGGGCGCCTCGGGCATGAGGAGCGCGAAAAGGGAGGACTTCCGGCCTGCCGGGGGGATCCAGGTGTCCGGCGGGCCGGGGACAACACCGGTGCGCACGCGGCTGTGGGTCAGGAGCGCCGCGAGGGCCGTGAGCCCCTCGGCGGTGGGGATGGTCTGGTAGCCGCGGGTCGCGAAGCCGGTGGCGACCCCGGTTTCGCCCCAGGGCCCCCAGTTCACGGCCAACGTGGGCAGGTCCTGGGCGGTGCGCCAGGTGGCGAACGCGTCGAGCCACGCGTTGGCGGCCGAGTAGGCGCCCTGGCCCGGGTTGCCGAACAGGGACGCCATGGAGGAGTACAGGACGAACCAGTCCAGCGACAGCCGGGCGGTGGCCTGGTGCAGACGCCAGGCACCGGTGGCCTTGGGGTGCCAGACGCGTTCGAGCTGGTCGTCGGTGATGTTGGCCACCGCAGCGTCGTCGAGGACCATCGCGGCGTGGATGACGCCGCGCAGTGTCCCGCCGTCGGCGGTGGCTTCGGCCACCAGCTGCTCGGCGACCCCGGGCTGGGCGATGTCACCGAGCACGACGCTGACGCGGGTTCCCCGTTCGCGCAGTCCGGCGAGGACCCGTTCGGTGTCGGCCGAGGGCGGTGTCCGTCCGTTGAGAACGAGGTGGGTGGCGCCCTGGTCTGCCAGCCAGCGGGCCGTGGCGAGGCCGACGCCGCGCAGGCCTCCGGTGATGAGGTAGGCGCCGTCCGCTCGGACCGGTGAGGGCGCTTCGCGCAGTACGGCAGTGGTGCTGCCTTCGCCGGGTACTGTCAGGACCAGTTTGCCGATGTGCCCGGCACCGGCCATGAGGCGGAAGGCATCGGAGGCCTGCGCGAGCGGATGGGTGCGGCAGGGCAGCGGGGTGAGGGCGCCCCGGTCGAACTCCGCCAAGACCTCGCGCATCACCTCGGCGAAGGTGTCCGCGCGGGTGTGCTGGAGCTCGACGAGGTCGACCGTGCTCATGGTGATGTTGTGCCGTAGTGGTGCGAGACCCAGCGGGGTGTCGGCGAGAATGTCGCGCACACCCAGCTCGACGAATCTGCCGAAGGGCCGCAGCGTCTCCAGCCCGGCCCTGATGGCTCGCCCGGAGAGGGAGTTGAGGACCACGTCGACCCCCTCTCCCCCGGTGAGGGCGCGGGTCTGCTCGGCGAAGTCCAGCGAGCGGGAGTCCATGATGTGCGGGATGCCCATCGCACGCAGGTACAGGCGCTTTTCCTCGCTGCCGGCGGTGGCGAACACCTCGGCGCCCAGGCGCCGCGCGACCGCGATCGCGGCCAGTCCGGTCCCGCCGGTGGCGCTGTGGATCAGGACACGCTCACCGCTGCTGAGCCTGGCGACGTGGCGCAGTGCGTACCAGGCGGTGAGGTAGGCGATGGGCAGGCCGGCGGCCGTCTCCGCGGACAGGCCCTCCGGGATGGGGGCGACGGCGGCCGCGGGCACGGTGGTGAAGGTGGTGAAGAGACCGCCCCGCACGTCGACGACGAGGACGCTGTCGCCGGCGCACAGGTGCCTGACGCCCGGTCCGACGGCGGTGATCACGCCGGTGGCCTCGAAGCCGATGCGGTAGCCAGCTTCCTCGTCGGTCGCCAGCATGCCCATGGCGGTGAGCACGTCGCGGAAGTTCACGCCCGCGGCGTGGAGCCGCAGTTCGACCTCTCCGGGGCCGGGGGCCCGTCGTGGGGTGGTGGTCAGGCGCAGGGCGTCGAGGTCGCCGAGCCGCTCCGCGTGGAGCTGGAAGCGGTCGATGCCGTAGCGCACGGTGCGGGTGACAGCAGTGGCGCGTTCGGTTTCGGACAGGGGGGTGTAGGCCAGCCGGGCGATGTGGCGGGCGTCCCCGCGCAGGGCTATCTCGTCCTCGGGGGGGTCGGTGAGGAGTTCGGCCGCGAGCCGGTGCAGGTCGACGTCAGCGCGGTCGGCGTCGATGAGGGTCGCTCGCAGCTCCGGGTGTTCGTGTGTCAGGACGCGTACGAGTCCGCGCACGGCGCTCTGGGCGGGGTCGGCGGGTTGCCCCGGCTGCGGATCGTGGGCGGATCGGGTGACGGCGAACAGGCGTGTGGGCCCGCTGTGCGCGATCGTGCTCTGGGCGGCGGCGAGCAGGCGGCGGGTGCGGCGCAGTGCGATCGCGTCGGTGTCGTCCTCGGGCGCGGGCGGTGCGCACAGGAGGACCACGGCGCACGGTGCGGGCGAGGAGTCCCAGTGCCGGGTGATGGTCTGCTTGAGCTGCGGGAGGGTGGCGGCGTCGACGGGGAGGTCGAGGACCTCGGCGCGTGCCCCGGCGTGGTCGAGGGCGTCCGCCAGTGTCCGGGCGGATCCGTCCGCTTCGCCGATGACGAGCCAGGATCCCGGGTCGGCGGGTTCGGGGCGCTCCCGGCGCGGCACGGGCTGCCATTGGGTTTCGAGGAACCACCGGTCGACGGTTTCGCGGGCTCCCCCGCCGTGGCGCATGAAGCGCAGTGCGTCGATCTCGACGAGGGGATTTCCCGCCTCGTCCAGCAGCCGCACGTCTCCGACGATGCTGTCGGCAGTGGTGTGGGTGAGCCGGGCGTGCGCGTAGCGGGCGTCCTCGGGAGCTCCGAGGATCCGCACGGCCCCCACGTGGACGGGCAGCACCAGGCCGTGGCCTGACTCGTGGATCAGGCCGGCGACGACGAGCTGGGCGCACAGGTCCAGGAGGACCGGGTGGATCCGAAGGCCGTGACGGGCGCTCTGTGCCGGGGCCGGCAGCGTCACGCGGGCCCAGAAGCTGTCGCCCTGGGCGGAGCTGCGCAGTTCGGTGATGCCGCTGAAGGCCGGGCCGTGCTCCAGGCCCCGTGCGCGCAGGCTCGCGTAGAGGGCGTGCGGATCCAGGACGACGTGGTGGTCGGCGGCCAGTGCGGCCACGGAGAACGCGGGTTTCCGGGGGGATGCGTCGATGCGGCGCAGCTCGGCGGTCGCCTGCCGCACCCAGGCTCCGTCCTTGTCCTGACCGAAGATTTCGCAGGCGGCGCGGTCGGTGCCGGTGAGGGTGACGGTCGTTCCGACGGGCGTGCGGGCGTCGAGGTGCAGCAGCTCGCGGAAGTGGATGTCGGTCGCTTCTATATCGTGCGCGGCGCCGTGGAGGGCCTCGCCGGCGGCGGTCAGGGCCAGGGCGATGTAGGCGGCGCCGGGCAGGACCGGCTGGCCGTGGACGCGGTGGTCGGCCATCCAGGGCAGGACGTCGGTGCCGGTGTCGGCGTGCCAGGTGTGGCGCGGTTGGTCGCCGGGCACGTCGGTGTGCGTGCCCGGCAGGGCGGCGGGTGCGCGTTCGGCGTGCTGGGAGGCCGCTCGGGGCGGGGCGACGTCGGTCCAGTGGGGACGGCGGTCGAAGGTGAGCGCGGGTACGTCGGTCAGGTGGCCGTCGGCGTAGAGGCGGGACCAGTCGACGCTGACCCCCGCGCAGTGCAGGGCGGCGAGCTGGGTGCGGAAGGTGGTGCGTTCGTCCTCCCTCTTGCGCAGCGTCGGCAGGATCACGGGCTCGTGGAGCAGGCCGGTCAGGCTCCTGGCGAGGGGGTGGGTGACGACGGGTTGTGGCGAGACCTCCACGTACACCTGGTGGCGGTCGGCGGCGGCCGCGGCCACGGCGGCGTGGAAGCGTACGGGTCGGCGCAGGTTGGCGCACCAGTAGGCGGCGTCGAAGAGGGGGGTGGCGCGGGGGTTGTCCAGGACGGTGGTGTAGAAGGGGATGGCCGGTTGGCCGGGGGTGAGCCCGGCGAGGGCGGTGGCGAGGTCGGCGAGCAGCGGGTCGACCTGGGGGCAGTGCGAGGCGACGTCGACGTCGATCATGCGTACCACGACTTCGCGGGCCTGCCAGGTGGCGCTCAGGTCCCGGATGGCGGCCACGGGGCCGGCGACGACGGTCGAGTCGGGCGCGGCGACGACGGCCACGGACACCGTGTCGGCGCCGATGGCGGCGAGCTCGTTCTCGATGGTCGCGCTGTCGAGGCCGACGCTCGCCATGGCGCCGGCCCCGGCTATGCGGGTGAGGAGAGCGGATCGTCGGCAGATGACGCGCACGCCGTCGGCGAGGGTGAGTGCTCCGGCGGTGACCGCGGCCGCGACCTCGCCCATGGAATGGCCGATGACGGCGGCCGGCTCGACCCCGTGGTCGCGCCAGGTGGCGGCCAGGGCGACCTGCAGGGCGAACAGCGCGGGTTGCACGCGGCCGCAGCCGCTGATGTGTTCCCGGTCGCGGACGGCTCGCAGGACGGAGAACCCGGTTTCGGCGGTGATCAGCGCATCGGCCTCGGCCAGGGCCTCGGCGAAGGCCGGCTCGTGGCGGAGCAGGCCGTGTCCCATGCCCTGCCACTGCGAGCCCTGACCGGAGAACACCCAGACGGGGCGGCGGCTGACGCCCGCGCCCACGTGGCCGCGTACGACGCCGGGGTGGGCTTGGCCGGCTTCGAAGGAACGCAGGGCGTGGGTCAGCTCGGCGCGGGAGCCGGCCACCACCCCGAGCCGGCCGTGCCCGGGGGAACGACGCAGGGCGAGGGTGTGGCCGATGTCGTGCAGGGGCACGGCGGCTCCCTCGGCCTCCAGCCAGTGGGCCAGGCGTGCGGCGGCGGTGGGCAGTGCGTCCGGGGAGCCGGCGGCCAGGAGGAGGACGTGGGGCGGGGTGGTCTGTTCCTGCGGTGGCGATGTGTCGACGGGGACGGCGTCCGCGTTGGTGGCGGTGCCGGTGGTGGGAGCGCTGGGGAGGACGGCGGCGCGGCTGCGGGTGGGGGCCTGTTCGAGGATCACGTGGGCGTTGGTCCCGGAGAAGCCGAAGGAGGAGACGGCGGCCAGTCGCGAGGCCGTCAGGGTGGGCCAGGCGGCCAGCTCGGTGGGGACGAACAGGCGGGTGCCCTGGGCGTTGATGGCCGGGTTCCAGCGGGTGAAGTTCAGGTTGGGCGGGACGAGCCCGCGCTGAAGGCAGAGCACTGCCTTGATCAGGCCGATGACTCCGGCCGCCGGTTCCAGGTGGCCCACGTTCGTCTTCACCGAACCCAGCGCGCAGCGGCCCTGTCCCACACCGTAGACCGCGGCCAGGCTCGAGAACTCGACGGGGTCGCCGACGGGTGTGCCGGTGCCGTGCGTCTCCACCAGGCCCACTTCGCGCGGGTCGGTTCCGGCTCGGGCGAGGGCCTGGTGGTACAGGGCCTGCTGGGCCTCGGCGGAGGGCGAGGCCAGGACGTCGGAGCGACCGTCCTGGTTGACGGCCGAACCGCGGACCAGGGCCAGGATGCGGTCGTCGTCCCGCAGCGCGTCCTCCAGACGTTTGAGGACGACGACGCCACAGCCCTCGCCGCGTACGAAGCCGTCCGCGGCGGCGTCGAAGGTCCGGCAGCGACCGGTGGGCGAGAGCATCCCCATGCGGGCGAAGGACATCGTCGTCCTCGCGCCGAGCATGAGGGTGACGCCGCCGGCCAGTGCGAGATCGCACTCGTCGTTGCGCAGGGCCTGACAGGCCAGATGGACCGCCACGAGCGAGGACGAGCACGCGGTGTCCAGTGCGACACAGGGGCCCTGCAGGCCCAGCAGGTAGGAGATGCGCCCTGGGGCGACGCAGTGCCCGTTGGTCAGGATCGCGCCCTCGAGTTCGCTGGGTTGGCCGGCGAGGGACTCCATGTAGTCGGTGTAGCTCAGGCCCGAGAACAGTCCCGTGGAGGTTCCGGCCAGTTGCTCCGGGGGGAATCCGGCGTGTTCGAGTGCCTCCCACGTCACCTCCAGGAGCAGCCGGTGCTGGGGGTCCAGAACGTCGGCCTCCTTGCCCGAGACCCCGAAGAAGTCGGCGTCGAAACCGGCGACGTCGCGAAGGTAGCCTCCCCACCGCGGCATCGCCCCGGCGGCGCCGACCGGAGCCGAGGCGATCTGCCCTGCGCGGGTGATCGGCGGTTCGCCGACCGCGTCCTGGCCGTCCTCGAGCAGCCGCCACAGCGCGGCGGGCGAGTCGATGTCGCGGGGAAGGCGGCATCCCATGCCGACGACGGCGATGGGCGCATCAGCGGCTCTCGGGTTCTCTGCGTGGCCTATCACGTGGGTCTCCTACGCGCTTGCACGAACGTGGGTGGGGAGCGCTCGCCGTCCCGCGGCGCGGTCGGCGGCGGCCGGGGTCAGTCGGCGTCCGAACTGCCCAGCAGGATCGCGCTCTTGACACCTCCGATCTGGTAGTTGCAGGTCAGTGCGTAGTCGAACTCCACGTACCGGGTGTGGACGCCGGGGACGGGATCGAAGCAGATGTTGTCGGCCGGCTCCTCGCAGTTCGCGGTGGGGCACACCTCGCCCTGTTCCAGCATCAGGAGGGTCAGGGCGACGCCCAGAGCCCCCGCCGGGGCGCCGTTGTGGCCGAAGCAGGCTTCCTGGGAGGTCATCAGGAGGCCTTCGACGGCGTCGCCGTAGAGCTGTCGGACCGCGTTCGCCTCGAACGCGGTCACGACGACGTCGCCGTCGCTGCCGCCGTGGATGTAGGGGATCTGGCCGATGTTCCACCGGTCGCCGAGGCACGTGCGGATGGCGGCGACCAGTGAGGCACCGCTCTCGTCGCTCGCCAGCGGATTGGACAGGCCGTCACGGGTCATGCCGTGCGACAGGACCTGGCCGTAGGTGTACGCCCCGCGGCGCTGGGCGCGGTCGCGGCTCTCCAGCACCAGGGTCACCGATCCCTCCCCGTGGTTCACGCAGTCGGCCCGCCGGTCGTAGGGCCTCATGACCCGGTCGAAGGCCGGGAGGAGCTCGGGCATGCCGTCGACGCGGATGGAGTCGTAGGCACGCTGGGCACCGTGCAGCAGGCGTTGGACGTTCTGGATCACGTCCACACCGAAGACGTCGACGCCGGTGACGACGGCGAGGTCGATGTCACCGTCCGCGATCATGCGGCGGGCGTTGCCGATCTGGACGGCGGAGGACGCGCAGCCGCACGAGACGGTGAAGCAGGGGCCGGTCGTGCGCATCAGCGCCCCTTGGACCAGTGCCACGTCAGAGGGGGTGAGTCCCTGCTGGGCTCTGACGAACAGCTCCATCGCCTGGTGCGGGGTCGTGGTGCTCGCGTCGGCGTGCAGGACTTCGAGGTAGCTGGGGACGTTGGCATCGATGCCCCCGCGTCCGACCAGGACCGCGGCGTCGGTGAGGTCGCCGTTGCGGATGCTCAGCTGGGCGTCCCTGCAGGCTTCCACGAGGGAGACCAGTCCGTAGCGGTGGGCGTTGGTGTAGTGCCGGGAGAAGATGCCCGGCAGTTCGGGCAGGCGCTCCGCGAACGCCGTCTCCGGCAGGTCGACGGAGCCGTAGTAGACGCCGTGGTGCTTCAGGCACGAGCGGCCGTTGGAGGCCACGTCCCAGACTTCGTCCACTGTGAACAGCGGATGCTCTTCGCCCGGCAGGCAGAACCCCATGCCGGTGACCATGGTGTCCCGCTCGCCGGCGACGCCTCGTGGGCGCCGGCCGGAGGGCCCGCTCACGACGCGCGCCCAGGGGCGCAGGGCGGACGCTCGTTGCGTCCTCGCGCAGGAAGGTCGCTGATCACTGCTCACCTCGGGGTGTGGGGGATGGGGTGATGCGGGACGGCGCCGCGCTGGTGTGCGGCTCCTGGGGCCCGGCGTCCGCGTCGGATGCCGGGGAAGGCGGTGACGGGCGCTGCTACTCGGCAACGGCGGTCCGGTACGACCACCGGTAGACCGGCATCAGCATGCCCCCGACGTCTTTGAAGCCCCGCGTGAGCTCGAAGTGCTCGTAGCCGTTCCCGCGCGGGATTTTCAACCGATCTTCAATGACCTCGGATTCCACTTCTTGAATCTCGGGAATGTCGCTCGGACCTCCGCTGAGGAAGACGAGCAGGCGGTGGGACGTCATACTCACCTCACCAATTCAAGACACTCGGAATTCTTCGGGAGGGTCCAGCAGTGCACTGATCGCACGCGCTCCAAATACCCGCTCAGATGGTGGCTAACCCAGGAAACCAAGCGGCGCGCACAGTGAGCCAGGGGCGCGCACCACAACAGGCCACCACTGGCCACCTGGACGTAGCGCACCGGCAAACCGTGATTCACATCACGCACACCAGAAATCGCCGTGGTAAATAAATATGAATAATTCGACATGCTCGCGCCGAATCTCCAGGTGGCATGCATCGCAGCAGGTCAGAGCGATGCTCAAGCTGGCATCCGTGCACGTCCTCATCGACCGAAGGCGCTTCTCGGGCAATTCCTGTACGGATCATCAGGGAATCCGTCGACGGGCGGCCGGAGGGCATCCGAATCGCGCTCACCAAAAATGGCCAGGGGCAAGCCCTTCAATCACCACAGATTCCACCGAGCGGGGCACCGAAGAGATTGCGCGCCCCTGAAGGGGTCGGACGCTCCACCTTCAGCGAATAACCTATTGCCGCTCGCCGACGTCCGAACCTACCGTGAGGAAAACGCCTCGTCGACTTGGCCAAAATGGTCTTGTCCGGCGTTCTTCAGAGATCGGGAAAGAGGAACCCCCATGTCTCCGATTCTCCTCGCCATCGTCCCCTCGCAGGGCCCGACGACCGGGGGCAACCCCGTGCTCCTGGTCGGCACCGGCTTCACCGGTGCCACCGCGGTCCTGTTCGGCGCCACCCCCGCGACCTTCACCGTCCAGTTCGACGGCGCCATCACCGCCGTCGCCCCGCCCGGAACCGGAACCGTCCCGGTGACGGTGATCACCGGTGCGGGAACCAGCAACGCGGCCAGCTACACCTACCAGCCGGCGGCCCCGCCGGTCATCCTCGCGCTCGTGCCGCCGGTCGGCCTGGCCACGGGCGGCCTGCCCGTCCTCATCGTCGGCCACGGCCTGGCCGGTGCGACGTCGGTCCTGTTCGGCGCCACCCCGGCCACCAACTTCACCGTCCTGGGCGACGGCGCCATCCTGGCCGTCTCCCCGCCCGGAACCGGAACCGTCGCGGTGACGGTGACCACGGGTGCCGGCACCAGCACCGGCGCCTCCTACACCTACCTGTAGGGGTTTCGGTCGCCGGTCCTGGTGGACAGGACCGGCGACCGGGTGACAGCAGTGAGCTCCGACAGCAGACCGGCTGTCGGAGCTCACTGCTTGTCGGACGCGGTTGCGGGCGGCCGATGCCCGCGCCGTTCCCGCAGGGGCGGCCACCCGCACCGGCTCAGATCGTCGGTGGGGCGGTGTAGTTGTAGGAGAGGCTGTTGCTGGTACCGCCGGGGGTGGTCACCGTCACCTGCACCGTGCCGGAACCGGCCGGCGCCGTGGCGACCAGGTAGCTGTCGGACACGACGGTGAAGGCGGCCGGCGCGGACCCGAAAGTGACCGCGGTGGCGGCGCTCAGCCCGGTGCCCCCCACCGTGACCGTGGTCCCGCCCGAGGTCGGCCCCGCGGCGGGAACCACACTCGCCAGGTGGGGAACGGAAACGTAGGTGAACGCGACGCCGTCGCTGGTGCCACCGTGCGTCGTCACCGTCACCTGCACCGTCCCCGAGCCCGAGCCCGCCGGCACCGTGGCGGTGATCTGCGTTGCCGACACCACGGTGAACGACGAGGCCGCGACGGCACCGAACCGCACCGCCGTCGCCCCCAGCAGATTGCTGCCCGTGAGGGTGACGGTGGTTCCGGCGAGAACAGGCCCTTCGTCGGGGACGACAGCGGTGAGCTGGGGGGTGCTCAGGTAGTAGTAGAGCACCGGGGAGCTGACGCCACCGGGCGTGGTGACGGTGACGTCGACCGGCCCGGGCCCTCCGGTCGGCACCGTGGCGGTGATCTGCGTCGCCGACACCACAGTGAACGACGAGGCCGCGACGGCACCGAACCGCACCGCCGTCGCGCCCGTGAACCCGCCGCCCGTCAGCGTGACCGTATTGCCCCCGGACGCCGGTCCCTGGGCCGGGACGATCGTGGTCACCACCGGTCGGGCGGTGTAGGTGTAGGCGAGGCTGTTGCTGGTGCCGCCGGGGGTGGTCACCGTCACCTGCACCGTGCCGGAACCGGCCGGCGCCGTGGCGACCAGGTAGCTGTCGGACACGACGGTGAAGGCGGCCGGCGCGGACCCGAAGGTGACCGCGGTGGCGGCGCTCAGCCCGGTGCCCCCCACCGTGACCGTGGTCCCGCCCGAGGTCGGCCCCGCGGCGGGAACCACACTCGCCAGGTGGGGAACGGAAGCGTAGGTGAACGCGACGCCGTCGCTGGTGCCACCGTGCGTCGTCACCGTCACCTGCACCGTGCCCGAGCCCGAGCCCGCCGGCACCGTGGCAGTGATCTGCGAGTCCGACACCACGGTGAACGACGAGGCCGCGACGGCACCGAACCGCACCTCCGTCGCCCTCCAGAACCCGAGGCCAGCCAGCGTCACGACCGCCCCCGCCGCCCCCGACGCCGGACTGACCGAGAAGAGCTCCGGATTGTTGTGATGCTCAGCCATGACCTACCCCATGGAGTTGGGCAGCCTCTGAAGGCTGACGGGATGTCGTGTGTGCGCCAGGCGGCGAGAGCGCCGGTCCGGCGCTCAGGGACGCTCGGCCACGAGCGCCGAGGCGGGGTGAGCCCCGGTCGACGGAGGGAACATCGACCGGGGCCCGT
This sequence comes from Kitasatospora sp. NPDC001660, assembly GCF_053596725.1. Lineage (NCBI taxonomy): Bacteria > Bacillati > Actinomycetota > Actinomycetes > Kitasatosporales > Streptomycetaceae > Kitasatospora > Kitasatospora sp. NPDC001660. The sequence goes on from NZ_JBSFGU010000023.1 coordinate 18,456, forward strand.
CAGGGGTGGTGTACCGTCCAGGCGGCCCGGCCGCCCGCCCCGACAGGGCTTGTGCCGACTCGCGACCACCGTGCCGAGCCCGAGCGCGGACCGCTGGGAATCGGATTCCGGGCGGGGAGATGCAGGCGAGGGCGCCGACCTGTGTGCCGGTCCCACCGGTGGTGATCACCGTCATGCACTGGGCGTCGGCGGTCCCGGGCGGGGTGACGGCCGTCGGCCCGGTGTCCGGGACGACCGCCGACGGCGCGGGCGTGTCCGCCGTCAGAACCAGCTGAGCGGTCGCCAGGTGCGTTCCGGGCACCGTCACCGGAGTACCCCGGGGTCGGGCCGGAGTGTCCGGCATGAGGACGCTCAGCCGCCCGGTGTTCTCGTTGTCCGGCTCGCAGGCGGCCGGGGTACGACGTGGCCGGCCTGACGCCGTGGCGTACGGGAACCGGTACCGCCGTCGATCGACGAAGGCCGGCACGAGGGACCTTCTCCGCCCCCGGAACGGAGGAGCTCACCGCCGTCCGCCCGGTCACTGTCGCCGGGGCGCCCGCCTGTGCGGCCGCAACGCCTTCCTCGGCCGATCCGCGCCCGGCTCCGCCTGTGCTTGCCGTGGACGGACTCGGCCGAACGCACCGCACGCGACTCCCGCCCGGAAACCTGGTCATCGGTGGCCACGGTCACGCTCTCCGTGGTCAGCGGTCCGCTCGGGCGCTGACCGCCCGCCATCACCGTCGGTACGTACCACCCCAGCAGAAGCCCCCAGCGCCAGAGCGCCGGCGTCGCCCATCGACGGTCCGGGAGAAGGGAGTTGCCATGGCGTGTCGGCCGATTCCCGTCGGGTGCGCGACGCTCCCCCGGCCCGACGGCCGGGAAGTGTTCCCAGGGCACGCACCTCGCCGTGCCGACGTCGGCCGCCGATGCTCCGCGCGCGCTCCCTCCTCTGCCCTGCGATGCACGCACCTCAACACCGAGCGCCGATCCGCCGCGCATTGTCAGACACGCCTTGGACCAGCCGGTCGCCACACTGGCCAGCATGCTGTGGAACCTTTGGATTGCTCGCATGACGCCCGCCTCCTGGCGTATGTGAGCCGCCGCACCTGCCGGCACCGCTGAGGCGGCACCGGCAAGTGGATCCAAGTCCTCCACGGGGGCGCCCATCGCACAAGCCGTATGCGACCGCCGCCTGACGGACAGCGGACGCTGGCTATTGCGTTTCCCCCCGGGGAGGGATGGGCGGCCCGCCGGGTTGGATACAAAAAGTAATCCAGAGCCCCGAAATCGGTGACAAGCCTCCCGGCCCGCTTTCACCCGGTTGGCGCAGTGCCCGGCCAACTCCCACAACCACGGAAAATGGCCGGAACCGCGCCGCGCAGCCGACGTTCATCAGCAAAAGCTACCTGTCCGTGCGGAGATTTGCGCGCAAATTCCCCACCCGGCGAGATCACGACTTCCGCACGGGGACGGCCGTGAACCGACCCGCGCGGAACATGCGCGAGCAGGCGCCGCGACGCCGATTCAGCCGGGTTTCGTAAGCGCGACCGCGCGGCACCGCGACGGCGCCCCGCCGGCGATCTCCCCGGCCATGCCCGGGTCCGGCCCAAAACGCGGCGCGACCGGTGATGGATTCTCTCGAAAATTCCCCACCGTCTGCCGTTCGAAATGCCTATCTCGCTCATCAGATTTCCCAACCGAAATCTTCTGCTCGGGCATCCGCGCGCCCGGAGAAGGCCGACTCCACCGTCCCGAGCGGACCCGATGCCACTCGTGTACGGATGAAGACTCGATCCGGAACGCGTCACTCTCGGTCATGTGACATTGCGTGTCATGTCGACGAAGCGCGAGTAGTGGCCCTGGAACGCGACCGTCGCCGTGAACGTGCCACCCATGCGGTTCTTGGCCACAATCACGTCGGCCTCGCCGGCACGCGGAGACTCCTTCGTGTAGGCATCTTCCCGGTGCAGCAGGATGATCGCGCTGGCATTGGCCTCGATGCCCCCGGATTCCCGCAGGTCGGCCATGGCCGGTTTCCTGTCCGCACGCTGCTCGACGGATCGATTGAGCTGGGCGGCCACGATCACCGGAATGTTGAAAGCCTTCGCAAGCATCTTGAGGCCGCGGGCGAGTTCGTCGACCTCGGTCGCTCGACTGGAGGTCCGGCCGGTCTCGGGGGACATCAGCTGCAGGTAGTCGACCAGGAGGACGGCCGGCAGGCGTCCCTGGCACTGCAGGCGGCGCAGCCGAGAGCGCAGCCGGTGGATGCTGACCTCCTCGCTCGTGTCGACGGTCAGCGGAGGGGTGCCGGCCAAGGAGATGGCCCGTCGTCGCCGTGCCTTCTGCTCCGCGTCCAGGGTGCGGTTGCGGATGCTGTGCAGGGGGATACGGGCTTCGGCGGCGATCATGCGCTGCATGACCTGCGTGTGCGTCATCTCCAGGCTGTTCAGGTAGACCGGAAGGCGGTGGCGGATCGCGGCGTGCCGGGCCAGGTCGACCAGCATCACGGACTTTCCCATCGCGGGCCTGGCTCCGATGACGATCAGATCGCCGGGCTCGATGCGCAAGCCGGCTTCCAGATCCGCGTACGGCAGTGGCAGGAACGGGGCCGCTCCCGCGTTCTCCGCGGCGAACATCGCGTCGACCATCTCGGCCCAGTCCTTCACTTGATCGTCAGCGGTCTCGATTCCGCAGGTGACAGCCATGACCTCGGCTTGGGCGGTGTCCAGGACGGTTTCCAGTCGGCCTTCGGCGGCGTACCCCATGCCGGCGATCCGGGTGCCCGCCACGATCAGGCGTCGCAGCACGGCGCGCTCGTGGACGATCTCGGCGTAGTACTCCGCGTTGGCCGCGGTCGGGACGGAGCTGACCAAGGTGTGCAGGTAGCCCGGACCGCCGACCCGGCCGAGCTCGCCACGCTTGGTGAGCTCGTGTGCCAGGGTGATCGGGTCGGCCGGTTGGTTGGCCGCGTGCAGGTCGATGATCGCCTGGTGGATCAGGCCGTGCGCGGGTCGGTAGTAGTGCTCGGGTTTCAGCGCCATGTCCATCACGTCGTTGATGGCATCAGGGGAGAGCAGCATGCTGCCCAGGACGGAGTGCTCGGCCGCGAGGTCCTGCGGGGGGCGACGTTCCAAGCTCCGTTCTTCCTCCCCTCGGTGGTGTCCGTGGCCCGGGTGCGTCACCGGATCCGTCGGCGGCAGGTGCGGGGTGGTCTGTCGGGGAAGCCTCATGGTGATCTCCTGTCATTGCGAGGCGCGGACCGGCGGGGTCACGGGCGCCGCCGTCCCGTTCTCCGGCGTGCAGGGCCGACCGGTCAGGTCTTGCTGGGCATCGGTTGCGCGACGTAGGTGCAGGCACAGCGACCCGCGGTCTCCATGCCGTTGAACTGGCTGTAGACCCAGCCCTCGTCGCAATATCCGCAGAACGGCCGGAAAGGCGACTGCCGGGTGCTCCGGAAGACCGGCTCGGCCGGAGCGCCGGCGTACTGGGCCTTGGTGGCTTCGCCCAGACCGACCCAGGAGGGCTGCTCCGTTCCCATCCACATCGCCACCGCGATCAGCCACTCCACCGACCGGCCCTGCCGCACCAGCGTGGTCGCCGCCGCCGTGAAGTCCCGCAATGCCGTCGCCCGGCGGTGCGGGCCGAAGCCGGCGGCCTTGCGCGCGTTGATCCAGGTCGCGACGATCCGCTGGACCTGGGCGTCCTCGGCGGCGGATGCGTCGTCTTCCCGGGCCTCCCCGGGAACGGTCGTCGGATCCGCCGTGCCGCCGGGCACCCCGCAGGCCGCCGCGAGGCGGTTGTCCGGGTCGCTCTCCGTGCCGGTCTTCTTCCGCTTCCTCACCGTGGGCTGTCCTACGGACGGTCCGGAAGAAGAAGAGTGGACAGAGTTAGAGGACAGAGTTGGGGTGCTTGAAGCACCTCCTGCGGGTGCTTCAGGCACCGGGGTGCTTGAAGCACCCGGGTCAAAGACCTGTGAACCCGGCGAATTCGAGCAGGGGGTGCTCAAAGCACCCGGGAGGCCGGAAGCACCCCCCGAGGCATCCGGGTCGACTGACCGTTTCACCCCTTTGTCGACACGCGGCTTACGTGCCGGCGCGGGAGCGAGCGGGGGCCGGTCCTCGGCCGTCAACGGCCCCAGCCCGCGGTCGGCCCGGTCCTCGTTCACCCTCGCCAGCTGTTCGGGGCTGAAGAAGGAGAAGGGGATCATGATGTCGTACACCTTGGGCCGCAAGGACTTCGGGATGCGGAAGGCTGCCCGCTGATCGCCCTCACGGATGATGCCGCGGGCTTCCAACCGCCTCAGCCGGCGGGTGACCGTCGACTTGTCGCACAGACCTGCCCTGGCCAGCGAGTTCCGCGACGGATACGCATCGGTCCCGTCCGAGTTCGCCTTTCGCGCCAGCACGGTCAGCAGCAACCGCTCGTAGGGATCGGTCACCGGTGAATGTTCAAGGGCCCACTCCACGGCCAGAAAGCTCATCGCGGCACCGCCCTTCGGGCAAGGGGTGACGGGATCTGCCCCGCCTGCACGACGAGGAGAACCGCTGGGTAAGGAGAGCGATTGGAATCGAACATCTTGGTTCCACCTGGGCATGACGCGCTCGGAATGCGCGAGGCCGTGCCCGCTGGGGCTGAGGTCGCGGTACAGGGGACGAGCACCCGGTAGTCCTTAACCCGACCCGGGACGGATGAACCCGAGCTCGGAATGCGACCTGGTACCGCCTCGGTGGGATGTGCGTCGGAGCAACGCAGGGAACAGCGCGATGACCCCCGTCGGGGAGACGGGACGGGGCAGGACCCTCCGGGGCCGGGTCGCCGACCGGAATTGCGGGCACTCTCACACCGTCAGGCGTGGTCATCGTGTCGATCTCCTCTTCGCGACTTCAGCCATCCCGAGAGGATCAACCACTAACCGCTGCACCCGCAGACGCCGCTCCGAATCGCGATCCCCCCGGAGCGGGGCCGTAAATCCGGCAGCGGTCCAACCCTGGATCAATCGTCTTGCGGCCGCCAGGCAGCTCCCCCGTCGGGTCGGTCGCCGGTGAAGCGCTCGTGGTCGTCACGCACCTCGCCGCCGGCATCCTGGCGGGAAGTGCCCCCCTTCCGAGCCGAGCGGCCAGCTCCGGCAACCAGGGACCCGCCCGCCAGCGTGCCAGAAGAATATGCGTGACTCATAGTCACGAGTCAAGTGCGGAGCGCAGCTGGGGCGTGTGGAAGCATCTTCGGCTCTTCACGGGGCTTGGTACGCCGATGAAGGTGCTCAACGCAATCCCGACGCAGGCGGTTCCGTCACGGCCCGGCACGCCAGGAACACCGGGCGACGACGTACCGGTCGAGGGTCTCCATGGAGCGGGGCCGTGCGGGAGGTATCGCCAGGTGTCGGCAACGGCCCCACGTGGTTCAGTCCCGCGCCCCTCTGATCGGGTGACACCCTCGCACCGGCTCTTGCCACCCGTTCGAGGGCATGTGTCGCTTTGAGCAGGGAAACCACTGGGCCGCCCATCCCGTCCCGGCGACCTCGGGAGGGAGATCGCGTCGGTCCTGGCGCGCTCGGGCGGCACGCCGTTCTCCCGGGGCCGGCTGAGAGATCGGAAACCGAGTGCGGCGGAACGGGACTCGTCCGGGCGGGACCGGGAGCGGTCCCGCCCGGACGAGTCGGCCTCGTGGGAGGCGCCGTCCAGGTGTTCAGCGGCCTGGTTCCCGGCTCAGATCCCGGGGGCGGCGAGGTACTGGAACGGGGTCGCGGCGGTCGCACTGCCGGCCGCGTTGGTGACCGTGATGTCGGCGGGCCCGGGGGCACCGTCGGCGGTGGGCGGCGCGACGGCGGCGACGGTGGTGTCGCTGATGACGACGAACGGGGCCGGGTGGCCGCCGAAGGTGACCGACTGGGTGCTGCTCAGGGACGTGCCGGTGATGGTCACCGCGGTGCCGCCGGAGGCCGGGCCCGATCCGGGAGCGAAACTGGCCACCGTGGGCACGTCCACGTAGGTGTAGGTGAAGCCGTTGTTGGTCCCGCCCGCGGTGGTCACGCTCACCCCGACCGATCCGACCGCCGCGCCGGCAGGAACGGCGACGGTGATGACACCGTCGCTGATGACGGTCGGCGTGGCGATGTTGGCCCCGAAGTGCACGGCGGTGGCAGTCGCCAGCCCCGTGCCGGTGATGGTGACGGTGTTGCCGCCCGCCAGCGGCCCGGAGCTGGCGCTGAGCGAGAACTTGAACGGCGCGCCGACGTAGAAGAAGCTCAGCGGGTTGCTGGTACCGCCCGGGGTGGTCACGGTCACCGGGACCACCCCGCTGCCGGCCGGACTGGTGACGGTGACCGAGGTGGCCGTGTTGGCGGTGATGGTGGCCAGGTTCAAGCCGAAGTGCACGGCCGTGGCCCCACCGAGGTTGGTGCCGGTGATGGTCACCGCGGTGCCGCCGCTGGTCGACCCCTGGTTGGGGGAGATGGGCACAACTGCCTCCTTGAACGAGGTGAGGTGAACCGCGCAGCGGCGTGCCCAGGAGGAAGTCGCGGGCCGAGCACGGTGTGGGCCGGACCAGGCCCCGGCAAGGACGAGGATGGGCGGCCGAGGCGGTGAACCAGACGCCGGCGGGCCGGTCCACGGGTGTGGCCGGGCCGCCTTCCGGGCGTGAGGACGTGACGGTCCTGGACGGCTGTCGCCGATCGCGGTGGCCGGCGGATCGTTCACGCCCTGCCGGGAGAGCCCACGGCGCCACTGGTAGTGACCGGCCAGACGGCAGGCCGACGCCTCACTCCCCCGGAGAGGATGGGCGACCCACCGGATCGGACGATCCAAGTAACCCATTGAGGTGACACACGGGCAAGACACTTGACGTCGTATCACTCGAATGGCGGCGCGTACGCCCGAGGCACGGATTCGGGCCGGCGACGCCCGGTGACGGCGGCCGTGACATCCTCCCCGCAGGGCGAACCGCATGGCCGTTGACACCGGGCGGACAGCACGTGCGGGATCGTCTCCGGGCAGAGCGCGCTCGGCCGTTCGGGTGAGAAGCAGGCCTTGCGGTAGCCACCTTCCGTAGCCCGATGAGTTACTCGTAGCGATTGCACCCGGTGGGCCGCCCATCCCTTGCCGGGGGAATGCGTCGGACCTCAGGAGCCACGTGCTCCCGGCCCGGCAGCCTCGGGCGCCCCCGGCATGGAGCCGACGTCATGTCAGCTGTCGTGAACGCGACAGCCTTTGGGCGTCGACGGTCCCCGTTTGACCGGAGGGGACGTCATGACCGCAGCGACCGACCGCCCGACAGCAGGGCGGGCGGCGTGATCGACACCGCGATGAACGCAGTCAGCGCCACCATCGCTGTCAGCGCCAACCCCATCGGCGCGGCGGTCACCCCGAACGGCAGCCGCGCCCACGTGACGAACGACGCCGATGGCAGCGTGAACGTGATCGACACCGCCCCGAGCAGGGCGGCACTCACCCCGAACGGTCTGTCCTCCCACGTGAGCGTTCCGGACACGCCGCACCCGGCCCCGTGAACGATCCACTCGACACCGAGGAGAAGCAATGAGCCACAGCAAGCTGGCGATCCGCACGCTGAGCGCTCTCGGGGCGGCCGCCCTCACGGTCACCGGCATGGCCGCCACCCCGGCAGCCGCGCAGACTTTCGTCCCGTGCACCACCGACGCGCTGGCGGGCGCCATCACCGACGCGAACACCTCCGGCGGCACGCTCGTCCTGGCCCCGGGCTGCATCTACACCCTGACCACCCCGCTGCCGTCCATCCAGAACACGATCACCATCCAGGGTGACGGCGCCACCATCACCCGTGACCCGGCCGCGCCCGCCTTCCGCATCCTCACGGTCGACCCGACGGGAAACCTGGACCTCGGCGAGGCCATCATCGCCAACGGTGACGCGACGGGAGACTTCGGGGGCGGCATCCGCAACGACGGAGTCCTCACTGTCAGGGGCAGCCTCATCCGCGACAACCACGCCGACTTCTCCGGCGGGATCGGCGGCAACACCGGGTCCACCACGCTCGTCGACCGCAGCGTCATCAGTGGCAACAGCGCGCTCCACGACGGTGGCGGTCTGGGCAACGACGGCACCATGACCATCACCAGTAGCACCGTCGTCAACAACACTGCGCTCGAGCTGGGCGGCGGAGCGGCCAACGACGCCACGCTGAACGTCTCGCAGAGCGACGTCTTCGACAACTCGGCATCCGGGCCCACGGGTGCGGGCGGCGGAATCGCCAACTTCGGCGGTGCCGGCGCCACCACCACGCTCACCCGGAGCAAGGTCGACAGCAACAGCGCGACCAACGCCCCCGGAGGCGTCTACAACAACGGCGGCAGCGTCACGCTCAACTTCACCGCCGTGTTCCCCAACAGCCCGACCAACTGCTTCGGCAGCCCCACCGCGGTCCCCGGCTGCGTGGCCTGACCCACCGAGCCCGCTGTCCGCAGCTCCCCCACCTCGACGGCGGCCAAGAACCCGGCCGCCGTCGACGACCATCGCCCGGTCCCTGACGCTGCCGGCAACGGGACGAATGCTGCCGCGCTGCGCTTCCTCCGTGCTTCCGGCACCGCAAGGGGGAGTTGCCCTGAGGACATGCCCTGCCATCCTGGAGTTCGATGATGCCCGTCAACCATGGTCGATCCCGCACGTCGCGCGTCAGGATCGCCGCAGCGCTGACGATCTCGGCGGCGGCCGTTCTCGCATTCTCCTCGTGCAGTTCCTCCGGCGGGACTGCGGAACCGGCTGTGACGATCTCGCCTTCCGCGTCCGAGGGAACATCGGCATCGGCGACAGCCCCGCCCGCCGTGACAATGCCTCCGGTGCACGCCGGGTTCGACTACCAGATCGGCGGGCCGTACCAGCCGCCGGCCGGTGTGTCCGTCGTCAGCCGCGACCACGGGGCGTCCCCGGCCCCGGGGATCTACAACATCTGCTACGTCAACGGCTTTCAGGCCCAGCCGGACGAAGAGCAGCAATGGGACCAGGACCTGCTGCTCCGGGACCAGGCCGGCAACGTCGTCCATGACACCGCCTGGAACGAGGCGCTGCTGGACATCAGCACGGACACCAAGCGTCAGCGGATCGCTCTGAAGGTGAACGGCTGGATCGACGAGTGCGCCACCAAGGGCTTCAACGCCGTCGAGCCGGACAACTACGACAGCTACACACGGTCGGCCGGACTGCTGAGCGCGGCCGACGCCGAGGCGTACCAGTCCCTACTCGTCGCGCACGCCCACGGACAGGGCCTTGCCATCGCCCAGAAGAACGCCGCGGAGCTGGCACCGGACCGCCGGCGACTGGGCCTCGACTTCGCGGTGGTGGAGCAGTGCGGCACGTACGGCGAGTGCAACCGCTACACCGCCGCGTTCGGCGACAGCGTATTCGACATCGAGTACGACGAGCAGGGCCTTCAGGCGGCGTGCACGACTTGGGGGACCCGCATCAGCATCGTGCGGCGCGACCTCAACGTCGTTCCACCGAGCGATCCCGGCTACCTGCGCCAGACCTGCTGAACCGCCGCGTGTGCTGATCGGCCCTGGGAACGGCGGAAGGCCGGAGCACGGCATACTCCGTGTTCCGGCCTTCCGCCGTCGTGCGCCGGGGGCGTCAGACGTAGAGCGTGAACACCGTGTCGGCCCGGCCGACGTAGGCGTTGCTCAGGGCGAACACGTGGCTGCTCGGGCGGAAGATCCCGAACGTCGTGCGGCCGCCGGCCTGCCAGTCGCCGACCACCGGCAGGTCGCCGGCGGCGCCGTAGGAGGCGGTGGAGACGCTGCCGTCGTCGTGGCGCAGGATGAAGGTGTTCGGCTCGCCGGCGCTGCGGCCCGGACGGAAGAGGCCGAACTGGGCGTGGTGGACGCCGTCCCAGTCACCGACCACCGGAAGGTCGCCCGGGCTGCCGAACTGCAGGGTCGTCACGCTGGTGTCGTCGTGGCGCACGGCCAGGGTGCCGGTGCTCGGGCGGTAGACGGCGAGCTGGTCGTGGCCGTTGTGGTCCCAGGCGCCGACTGCCGGGATGTCGCCGGGCTGGCCGAACTGAACGACCGTCACGGACTTGTCCCGCAGCTGCAGGGCGAACGTGCCGGTGCTCGGGCGGTAGATGCCCAGCTGGCACTGGCAGGTGTTCTCCCAGGCGCCGACGACCGCGACGTCGCCGGGGTCGCCGAAGGCCCGGCGCTCGTTCACGCGGCCGGTGGTCTTGGAGTAGTCGATGTTCCAGCGGCCGTTGTCGAAGAGGCCGACCTGGGTGGTCGGGCCGCCGAGGTAGCCGGCGAACGGCACTCCGGCCTGGGGGCCGGCGACGTAGGTCTGCGTGGATGCGGCGGCGGAGCGGCCATGGTCGTCGACGACGGTCTCGGTGACGGTGTAGTAGCCGCCGACGCCGTAGTCGTGCGTCAGGCCGTTCGGCGGGTTCTGGCCGTCGGTGACGGCGGGGGCGGTGCCGTCGCCGAAGTCCACGGTGTACCGGGCGACCGGCCAGGGGCTGGACGTGTTGTCGCGCACGGAGACCCGTGCGGTGGTCTGGTCGACGGTGCTCACCTGGGGGTTGAGCCAGATGGCGCCCACCGGGGCGATCGTCAGCTTGGTGATGCCGGTGCGGACCAGGCCGGTCTGGGTGGTCGCGGTGATCGTCACCGTGTACGCGCCGGACGCCGGGTAGTCGTGGTCGATCTCCCTCGTCCCCTCGCCCACGTCCACCGGCGTGCTGCCGTCGCCGAAGTCGAGCTTGGCACCGGCCGGCGCCCAGCCGGTCTGGTACCAGGTCTGGACCCGGGCCTGCAGCGGGTGGCCCGCCATGGCGTACGGGACCGCCGACACCGTGACGGCGGTTTCGTCCTGGAGCTCGACCGCGCCGCGGTCGTAGTAGCCCGGCCCGGTGCCCGTGTTGGCGATCTTCGGGTGGTCCACGCGCGGGTTGTCGTAGAAGTCGGTCTCCAGCATGCCCGGCGCGGCCGCGTCGGCCGCGTCCGTCAGACCCTCGGCGGCCTGGGGCGCGTAGTCGCTGGAGTAGTACTGGTACTTCGGGTCGGCCGCGTTGTCGTGAGCGCCCTGACCGGTGGCCCTGAAGTCGGCGGGAGCGGTGTACGGGGTGCCGCCCCAGAGGTAGCTGACGCCGGCGGCCGCGTGCACGACGCTGTTGTAGTCGACCCTGGTTCCGGGGACGGAGTCGGCCGAGACCGACAGGTCGGCGGCGGACTTGAGGGCCTGGTCCGTGCAGTAGCCCGCGGGGACCTTGGTGATCACGTTGTTCACCACCGTGGCTCCCGAGGAGTTCCCGGCGAGGAGCACGTCGTTCCCGCAGTTCGCGACGAAGGTGTTGCTCGCCACGACGGTGCCCGGGGCGTCGGTGACCACGACGCCGCCCGCGAGGCTCTCCACCACCTCGTTGGTGGTGATGACCGTCCCGGAGACCCCGGCATCCACGACGATGCCGGCCGTTCCGTTGCCGTAGACCCTCGTACGGCTCACCGTGGTGGCGGTGGTCTTCCCGGTGATGCGAACGGCGGGTGCCGGGTTCGGGTAGGACGCGCCGCCGTTGGCCGCGGGGTTGCCGGCGACGACGGTGTTCCGGTTCACCACGATCCGGTCGGCGTCCTGGACGAGCACACCCTCCTGCGGTGCCTCGAACTGGAAACCGGACACCGTGATGTCGTGCACGCCGGAGAGCACGAGGGCGTGCGGGGCCGGCTTCGAGTTCGCGTCCCAGGAGCGGATGCCGAGGATCGTCTGCGGCGTGCCGTAGGGGATGTCGGACTTGATGGTGATCGGCTTGCCGGGGAGCCCGGAATGCTTGACCGTGACCGATTCGGGATAGGAACCGCCGGTCACGACCTGGACCGTCTGTCCGGGTTGGGCCGCGTCCACGGCCGCCTGGACGGTGCAGTACGGCCGTTCCTGTGTGCCACTGCCGGCGTCGGTGCAGATCTGCCCGGCCGATGTGTTGTTGACGTAGAGCACGGCCTGGTCGGCCGCGTGGGCGACCGAGGGGAGAACCGCCCCGGTTATCGCCGAGCCGGCAACCGCGGCGGCCAGGCCGACGCGATGACGAATGGTCACAGATGTCCCCTTGAGGCGAAGTGACGCCGAATGTGCTGGGTTCGGGAAGCCCTCGTGATGGGTTCGCTTTCCCGATCGTTCGGCGAAGAGTATCGCCGATGATCAGCCGGTCGTCACGCGGGTATCTCCGCGCCCGGAACCGGGGCCAGGAGCGCCCCGGCACCCTACGTGGGTGCCGAGACGTCAGGTGTTGCCGGCAGGGCGACGGTCGACTACCCGCCGTAGAACTCCCGGGTGTTGATCCGATCAACGGCATACCCGCTCGAGTGATGATCTCTCCGTTCACGTCACGGTGACGGATGCCGGCCACAGGTTCGTTCACGTGTGAGAGTCCGCGAAGATTTCACCGATCGGCGTACGAGCAGATCACGGCCGCAGGCTGGTGACCCCCGGGCTGCGGTCCCTGCGGAGGGGTACCCGGGCTGATGTGGGCATGTCTGCCGTTTGGACGCCTTTCCCGCACGGCCGTGGTGGCGGCGTGGCGGGCCCGGCCAGTTGACGATGCCGTCGATCGGCTGGGCGTAGGCGTCGGTGCCGGTCATCGGCTGGAGGCCGAGCGCGGCTCCGTCCCCGGCGGCCCCGGCGGGCAGGCAGGACAGGCCAGGCTTGGGCGGACCAGGCCAGGCTTGGGCGGGTCTGGCTCCATCTCCCGCCTGGAGCCGAACCGCTGACAGGGAAGGGCAGGCGGGATACTTGTGGGATGCGGCAATCAAGGGCTTCTTGGGTCAACACCACTCACGACTGGGCCGGTGCCGTGGACGTGGGACATCTCGGTCAGATCCGGCAGGCTCCCGGGGCTTTCGCTCCGGGGGGCACAGGCCACCTGCTTCTCGAGATCGTCGCTTATGCCGCTGACGAGGCAGCAAGCCGGGGCAGTGGACGATGCGTAGTCACGCTGCACTCCGACGGCTCGGTATCCGTGGAGGATGACGGACGGGGCACCGACACCCGGGTCGACGAGCACGGTCGGGTGGTGAAGAAGCCGGTCATGGCGACGAAGGACCTTCGCTTCTTCGATCTCCCGGAGGTGGAGCGGCTTCCGGACGGGCATCCGCGTCGCGGCGCGTCCGTCGTCGCAGCGCTGAGCGAGTGGCTGATTCACACCAACCGCCGGCTCAACGGCTCCTGGACCCAGCGCTATGAGCACGGCCTCCCCGTGACCGACTTGGAGCCCGTCGAGGCCGACGGGACCACGGGGACGTGCGTGCGCTTCCTGCCGCACGAAGCCCTGCGGTCAGGGTTGTCGGTGGCTGCGGGTGATCTGGCGCGGTGGTCCGCGCACTGGCCGGACCTGACCGTCCGCCTCGACGATCAGCGCGACCACAGCAACCCGCCGGGTCGGTGACCCAAGGCCCCGAACGTCAGGACCTGGCTGCAGCAGCCGCCTCGGTCGATCGGGCCCAGGCGACCATCCCGGGGCAGCATGAGTCACGCGACGGGCGCACGGGGATGGCCCTTGAACCCCTCGTCCGTTCCGTACCGACGGTGTAGACGGTGCGGAACGGGGGTGGCCATCCGTGGGCTTGCCCGCGCCCGCACGGGATCAGTACTGCCTCGGCAGATCCGGATGCGTCGTGTCCTGCAGGGGGAAGGCCATCATGCTGACGCCCAAGGGGATGGTGCCCGGTGCGTGCGGTGGCTGCGCGGCCTCGTGGAGCTCGACGGCGAGCTCGGTGAGTCGTCGTCGAACGTCCTGCCAGGTCCGGGGATCCACCCACAGTTCGGCGTCGACGGTCACGCCCTCGCTCGCCTCCAGCCGGCGACTGGCACGTTCCCGGAGGGTGTGTGCCATGGTCTCGGCCAGCATCGGGGCCCCGTCGTGCTGGTCGGACAGCGGCGTGCCGCGGACGGTGCGGTAGCGGCGCTCCCTGCCACCGCGACGAGTGCGCTCCTCCGCCAGCTCGACCAGGCCCACCGCGTCCAGGCGCCGCAGGTGCTGACTGGCCAGCGCGTGCGAGACGTCCAACTCGCGCGCGAGCTCGGCGGCCGACATCGGCCCCGGCCACATGAGGCTGAGCATCCGCAGTCGCAAGGGATGGGCGAGCGCGCGAAGTACTGGGTCGGTATCGGTCACGCAGGCAAGTAAACCGCAACCGGCGCGGTCTGAACCCCTACCACCAATCAAATGCTTGGGGGTAGGGTGAGCGCGATCAGGTGCACGACGAGGGGGATACGAATGAGCTGGCGCACGCTCAAGGTCCTGCGGGACCGCAACGCGGGTCTCTATCTGGGCGGGGTGATCGTCTCGGGGTTCGGCGACTCGGCCATGTCGCTCGCCGCCGGTATCTGGGTCAAGACCCTCACCGGATCCAGCAGCCTTGCCGCGCTGGTCGGCTTCTGCCTTTGGCTGCCGACCTTCGCAGGCCCGGCGATCGGCACAGTGGCGGACCGGGTGCGCCGCCGTCCGCTCCTGGTCGCCACGAACCTGGTCCTGGCCGCCGTCATGACCGCGCCGATCGCCGTGCACTCCCAAGCGGACATCTGGCTGCTGTTCGCGGTGCTGACCCTGGTGGGAGCGGGAATGGTGCTCACGGACGCGGCGGCGACCGCGCTGGTGGCCGCTGCCGTGCCAGAGGAACTGCGCGGTGACTTCAACGGCCTGGTGTACACCGCGATCGAGAGCATGAAGCTGCTCGCCCCGCTGGCCGGGGCCGGACTGTTCACCGCCTTCGGCGGGCCTGCGGTGGCAGTGCTGGACGCGATCACCTTCGTACTGGCCGCGGTCGCCTTCCGGTTCATCCGAGTCCAGGAGGCCCTGCCCGCCACCCGCGAAAAGCGGGCATGGACCACTGAGACCGCTGAAGGCGCCCGCTTCCTGTGGCGGCACCCGGTGCTGCGTCCCCTGGTCGTCACCGGCGGGACGGCCATGGCGCTCTCCAGCCTGAGCAGTACGGCCACATTCGCCATGCTCGATGCCGGGCTTCACCAGTCTCCGACGTACGCAGGCGTACTGACCCCGCTCCAGGGGTTCGGGTCAGTCGTCAGCGGACTGACAGCCGGTGCGTTGATGCGCCGGATGTCCGAGCGTGCCTTCTCGGCGATCGGACTCTCACTCTTCGCACTCGGCGTGCTCGCGCGGGCGACTCCCTGGCTGCCGGTCGTGCTCGGCGGCAGCCTGGCCATCGGGCTGGGCCTGCCCTGCGCACTCATTGCGGCCATGACCGCCGTGCAGCGGGAGACTCCAGGCGAACTGCTCGGCCGGGTTGCTGCTACGGCCAACACCCTGATGTTCGCGCCCACCGGGCTTGCCCTGCTCATCGGCACCGCGATGGTGGCCGGCCTCGACTACCGGGTGCAGCTTCTCAGCTCCGGGGCCATGGGCCTGACCTGGGCCGCCGTGCTCACTGTGGCCGGCCATGCGGCGCGACCCACAGCACCGGACGGCGCGCAGCCGATGCCCGAGGCTCAGCAGGTCGACATCGCCCAGTAGGAGGAACAGTGCGGCAGGGATCCATCGCCATGGGGGACTTGATGCGATCCCCGCTGCCCGTTACCGAGCTCACCTGCTACACCGACACTCCCCCCTCCCCTCCCCTCCCTTCCCCTCCCCCACCCTCACCTCCGACCAGCGCCGCCAGGCCGCCGCCGCGATCCGCGCCATCGGCCGCCTCGCCCCCGTCCGTACCGCTCCCGCTACGCCTGCGACACCTGTGCGGTGGCGTGGTCCGGGCCCGGGGCCGACTGCTGGTCCTGCGGACGGCCCGCCACCCACATCTGCGCAGACTCCTCCCTCCCCCACCGCCTGCTGCTCTCCCCCGTGACCTCCAGGAAGGCGGGACGACGGTGAGCACCCTGCTGCCCGATGACCTCGATCGGCGTCTGACCCCCGAACTCGTCGAGCGTCGGGAGCTGGCCGCCCTCGCGGCCTCCGCCTCGACCTGGGGAGTGCTGACGCTCGGGCTCAGCGCGGACCACGTGTTCGGGCTGAGTTCCGCCCTGCGACAAACAAGGCGGCGCGGACGCGGAGGACGTGACCACCGGAACGAGCCCCGGGCCGTGACGGGGCTGCGGCCCTGGTCTGCGTCGGCCAGTCCGCCTGGTTGGACACGGGCCACTTCATGCTTCGATGACGGGGCGTGTCTGTGAGGACGTTGGTTGTGGCGGCCGTTCGCGTCCCCCGCCAGGCTCAGCCCTCGCCGGCTTTGCCGGTGGTGCATAAACGCCGTTTACGTTCACGGAGGTCCAGGGATGACCACAACGCCACCGGAGCCGCCAACCGACCAGCAGCAGGCTCACCAAGTCGCCCAGGTGCCCGCGAGCGTCCTCCCTCGTTTCCACGATGACCTTGAACATGGCCATCCCACCGAACCGTGAGCACTCACCTACACCCACTACCTAAACGCCGTTTACGTTCACGGAGGTCCAGGGATGACCACAACGCCACCGGAGCCGCCAACCGACCAGCAGCAGGCTCACCAAGTCGCCCAGGTGCCCGCGAGCGTCCTCCCTCGTTTCCACGATGACCTTGAACATGGCCATCCCACCGAACCGTGAGCACTCACCTACACCCACTACCTAAACGCCGTTTACGTTCACGGGGGATCCCGTCGATGACACACCGGCCCTGATGCCACCAAATCCGCCACTAGCAACTAAGGTGACGCCATGGCATCTCCTTATCCTGGTGGCGGCAGGGAAAAGGTGGCATCCAAGCTGCCGCCGTCCCTTCGTCAAGAACTCAAGACCCGAGCCGCCCAGCTCGGTATCGACATGCAGGTCGCCGTCACCGACGCCATCGAGCAGTGGCGCGCCCGGCCGGTCGACGACAACCGTGTCGTCGACACCTCTGGGGCCGAGAGCTGGAACACCTGGCTCCCGACCGGCCTGCCCGACGCTTTCAAGGCCGACTGCGCGGACCGGGACATCTCCTTCGTCCAGGGCCTCGCCCAGGCGATCCGCGTCTGGATCGACTCACACGGCGTACCGCTCACCGACCTGACGATCCCCCAGTACACACGCCGAATCGTCGTGTGCAACCAGAAGGGCGGGGTCGGCAAGACCACCGTTGCCGCCGGCGTCGGCCAGGCCATAGCGCTGGGGCTGCCGCGAACCACCGGCGCCGCCGGACTGCCGGAGCTCGCCGGGCTCCGCACCCTCCTCGTCGACTACGACCCGCAGGGCCACCTCACCTCACAGCTCGGCGTCAAGCAGATCGCGCCCGGCACCGAGAGCCTCGTAACGCACATGGTCGAGCGCGAGCGAACCACGGGGAGCCTGATCGACCAGGTCGTCCCGATCGCACCGGAGCTCTTCGACGACCGCCTGAGCCTGCTGCCGTCCAGCTTCGACGCCTTCCTGCTCGACTCGCGGCTCGGCTCGGTCCGAGGCCCCCGCGAGACCAGCCTCCAACGCGCCCTCGCACCGCTCGAGCAGCACTTCGACGTCATCGTCGTCGACGCGCCCCCCAACCTCGGCCTCGCGATGGACGCCGGCCTGTACTACGCACACCGCCGCAAGAACGAGCCCGCCGGGGCGTCGGGCGTCCTCATTCCCGTCGAGGCGGAGGACTCTTCCGCCGACGCCTACGCCATGCTCGACAGCCAGATCCGCACGGTCAGCCTGGACTACGAGGTCGACATCGACCGCCTCGGGCTCGTCGTCAACAAGTACGACAAGCGCAAGGGCTACGTGGCCACGCACTCCCTTGAGAACTGGAGGTCCCTCGGGTCCCCGCCCGTCGTGTCGGTTGTGCCCGATCTCAAGGAACAGCGCGAGGCCGTGCACCTCAAGCAGCCCCTGCTGATGTACGCACCCACGTCCGTCCAGGCGCAGCGCATGCGCGAGATCCGCAGGAGGCTCGGATGAGCATCGCGAAGAAGCTCGCCGGCGGTGGTGGCTCTTTCGGTGCGCTGGCGCAGGGTGAGCGCCGTCAGGAGGAGGTTGTCGCGCGCAGTGAGGCCCTTGATGCGACGGGGAGGGTCCGGCGGTCGTCGGTCGCTCCGGTCGCGTCGATCGTCTTCAACCCTCTCAACCCGCGTAAGACGATCATCGACGAGACGATTGATGAGCTGGCGGAGAGCATGCGCCGCGGTCAGATCGTTCCGGTCACCGTGGTCAGCCGGGGCGCCTTCCTCGATGCGAACCCGGATCAGGCAGGGGCGATCGGCGACGCCGATTTCGTCGCGCTGGACGGCAACCGTCGTCTGAGGGCGGCGCAGCGGGCCGGGTTGGCGACGTTGCGCGTGGACTTGAATGACGATCTTGCGGCCAGTGCGTCCGACCTGGTGGAGGCCGCACTGGTTGCCAACATCCACCGGGAGGATGTGGCGCCGTTCGAGGAGGCCCAGGCCATCGAGCAGCTGGTTGCGACCGTGTACGCCGGCAACCAGGCTGCGGTGGCTCGCAAGCTCGGCAAGTCCGCAGCCTGGGTCGGCCAGCGGCTGGCCCTTCTCCACCTGGCTCCCGAGCTCCAGGAGCAGGCGAGTGCGGGTGAGCTGGCCATCGAGGATGCTCGCAGGATCGGTGCGGCGGCGCGAGCGGGGAAGCTCACGGCGGCTGACCAACTGGAGCGGGCTGAGGCGGCGAGGAAGGCTGCGGCAGACAAGCAGGCGGCGAAGGCCGAAGCGAAGGCCAGGCGGGCGGCACGGGTGGAGGGCGCCGGTGTGCCTGCTGCTCAGAGCGAGGCTGTGCCGGATGCCTCCCGGACCGGTGGCGCCGCGCACGACGTAAACGCCGTTTATGCCCCCGGTTCGGTGAGCTCCGCTCCGGGCGGCGGTCAAGATCGGGACGGCGACGTAAACGGCGTTTATGCACCCGCCGTTCCGGATCAGCGCGAGGCACGGACCGAGGGGGCGTCGGGAGCCGGGCTCGGCCTGCCCGACTGGCGGGATCTGGACGGCATCGCCGGATGGATCTGCAGGTTTCTGCCACCGGACGAGGCTCGTGTCGTCGCTCAGGCCGTGCTCAGCAAGGTCGAAGAGCTTGAACACCAGGACGGCGCGACGGCCCGCTGACGGCCACGCTCGGACGGGAGCCCGGCACTCGCCTCACGGCGAATGCCGGGCTTCTGCCATGTCGGACAGCCTCAGCAGGCGGGGAAGGCCGGCTGGCGGGGAGGTTCGACCGCGCTGTGGCGGAGGTCCCTCCGGCGGCCGGGCGTGCGACCGGAACCTCCCGGAGAGGATCCGGTGCGCTGCGGTACGAGCCGCCGGCTCCTGACGGCTCTTTGGTGCCCGCTCGGGAGCGGGCACCAAGCCGGTGTGACGCCGGCCTCGCGCAGGCGAGGCGTACGCGGGGACCGACCGAGGACGGCACAGGTGCTCGTGCAGCGATGTTCGCGACCATGTGAGCCTTGATTGCATGGACATGGCGAAAAATCGGCCCGCAGAAAGGCCCCTTCTGGCGCCTTTCGGAGCGTGGCCGGTGCGTGGGGCTTGTTGATCGGTCAATAGGGCGCCAGCGAGGCCTTCCAGGGATTTTGATCATGGTGTTCAGCGCTGAAATGGCGAGAGACACCCCTGTGGGCCCCCGGCGCCGTCCCGTCATTCAGCTCTCCCGCAGACCCGCTTCGAGCTGCTCCGCCGACACGAGGCGATCGCGGTCACGGTCCCGGTCGGCAGGTCGCCACCGGCCGGCATGATGTTGAACCCGTCCGCCGCGCCGTGGCGGAACCACTCCTCGATGGGCAGGACCTTCAGCAGCTCCGGGTCCCGGCCGAAGCCGGCGGCGCGCCGCTTCACGTCGGCGTAGAACGCCTGGCCCTCGGCGGGCGTTGGCTGCGCGGTGAAGAGCGCCTCCGCCCAGCGCGCCGCGAAGTCCTTGCCGCTCTCGCTGGACCCCACCTGCACCAGCAGCGCGTGTCCCTGCGGCGAGCGCAGCACGTTTGAGAGGGAGCTGAGTCAGGTCGCGGTGAACCTGACCGGGCCGCGCCCGGCATCGGCAGTGACCACCACCACGTCCGCCGGGTGGCGGCGGACCGCCTGCCGAAGCTCTTCGCGGGAGATGCCGGCGGCGGGCAGCAGGTCGGTCACGGCCCCTCCCCGTCCGGCCCGCCCAGCACTCCCGGCTCGGCCAACGGGGCGGCCCGCAGCCTGGCGAACGTCGAGCAGGCGTCGGCTCTCCGTGGCCGAGACGCCCACCAGGTGGCTGGTGAAACCGAGGTTGACGAACAGGGCCCGCTCCCCCGTCTCCGGGTGCACCCGCACCACCGGGTGCACGGCGACCAGCAGGTTGCTGTCGATCCGCCTGGCGTACTCGCTGCCCGCACCGAACTCCCGTGCGCCGCCCGTAATGGTGCTCGGCCCGCAGGGTGTCCACCAAGACTGGACGTAAGTAGCCTGCCCGATCGCGTTCCCACCCACGATCCCGGCGAACGCCGTACTCCACCTGCCCACTTTGCGTACCGACGGCGCCAAGGTGCGGGCCGACCTCGCTCACGCCCACCCCGTCCCCACGACCCGGCACACCGGCCACACCGTGGCGCTCGGCGTCGACTGGGGCCTGAACACACTCCCGTCCGCCGAGGCGGCCGAGAGGGGCAGCTTGGGGCGCAGGCTTCCACCTGCGCGCCCACGCCACCCCACCCAGATGGGAGACGATCCCAACCGATCCCACAACCCGCGGATCGCACAGGATCGATTAACTGATCAGAGACGCTTCGGTCAGCGCATCGACCACGACGCCGATCGAGGGACGCGCGGCCGAGGTGGATCGCCAGACGGCGAAGACCCGGCGCCGCGGGGCGTCCACCAGAGGCACGAACCGCACTGGAGCGGCAATCGGTTCACGTCCCAGGTGCGGGATGATGGCGATTCCCAGTCCTGCCGCGACCAGGGCCATCTGCGTTGCGTGTTCTGAGGCGGTGTGGGTGATGCGGGCATTCCTGAGGCTGCGCACCAGCCATTCGTGGCACAGCTGCCCGTCGCTCGAGGTGATCCAGTCCTCATCGCCGAGATCGTCCAGGCTCAGTGCCGGACGGCCGGCGAGCCGGTGCTCGGGGGGCAGGGCGACGTCGTAGGTGTCGTCGAGGAGAGCGCGGTGGTCCAGCCCCTGGGGCAGGGCGAGCGGATCATCAGTCCAGTCTTCGCCCACTGCCAGGTCGAGCAGCCCGCGCCGCACCGCCGGGATGGCTTCGTACGGCTCCTGTTCCCGCGCCGACACCGTCAGATCCGGGTACCGCGCCCGCAGGGCGCGCAGCACCGGCGGGAGCAGCGCGCGGGCGGCGGTGGGGAAGGCCGCGATCGTGAGGTTGCCGGTCACCACTCCGTGGTGCTGCGCCATCGTCGCCATGACGCGCTCGACCTGCGCGAGCAGCTCTGCGGCCTGGTCCGCGAGCAAGGTGCCGGCCTCGGTCAACCGGATGCCTCGGCCTTGCCGTTCCGCCAGGTGCGTGCCCGTCTCCTGCTCGAGCCGTGCCATCTGCTGCGAGACCGCCGAGGTGGTCACGTGCAGGAGCCGTGCGGCGCCCACGACGGATCCGGTCGTCGCCACCGCGTGCAGCACCCGCAGGCGTTCGAGGTTCAACATCTAAGTGATGCTACGAGGTGTGGTCCACAGACATTCACTTGTGCTTCCCGGTGACCGACACCAGAGTGGGCGGTGCAACAGGTCGTTCTCATCGGGGGAGCACCGAAAGCCGATCGCTCGGGTTCGGTGCGATGCGGGGCCAGGGAGACCGAATGCCCTCGACCTGGTGCCCGCGCTGTCGAGACCCTCGCAGTGCCTCAAGGTCGACGACGCGTCCGCCCGAGACATCCCGGCAGTGGGCGCGTCGTCGCCCCTCTTCTTTCAGGACTTCACCCTCACCGAGGGGGAGCGACGCACTCGCGCACCTGGTCCTGAAAGCGCTGTAGACCTCGGTCGTATGGATCACAGCGAGAGACTACGAGCAGAGGCAGCTCCACGTCGAAACGCGGTGCTGCGGCCGGTACCGGCGATCGGACAAGCGGAACTCTGAGCAGTATCCGCACGTTTCTGACCAGAGAGCTGAGTCTCTGAGCCCGCACACGGAAATGGCATCGGCAACCCCGTGCCACAGTCGCTTGGGTCGCTGCCGGCTGGGAGCAAGACCCGCGGAGGGGGCACCGCGGCAACAGCTCGACACCCCACTCACGGCTCCTGCGGCCACGACACCGCGGCCACGTTCGCACGGCCCCGGCTCAACGTGGCTGCTCATGAGGCTCCGGAGACTCCTGAGCGACCGACAGCGACTGTTGCTGCAAGCCGAGCGGCTCGGAGCTGTTGCTGCAAGCCGAGCGGCTCGGAGCTGTTGCCGCTCCGGAACAGGGGAGCGACTGAAGCAGCAGCGACGGTCACAGCGACTCAGCGACTCAGCGACCCAAGCGACTCACCGCCTGACACCCGGCCTGGCGCGGGCGCCACCGTCGACCGCAGCAGCCGATCAATCCAGCGGACGGAAGGGGAGCGACCGAGCGACTGAAGCTACCCAAGCGACCGAAGCCAGGGACTTCCAAGAGATCCCGACACCCGCGACACGCCGAGCGACCCGGCGAGAGAGACTCGGTCGCTTCAGTCGCTGAGCTTCAGTCGCTCGACAAAACCCCAGGTCAGAGCACATGCAACCCTCCCAACAGCGACCGAAGCGACCGAAGGTCGGGTATATGAAGACATTCCCGTGTGCGTGTGCGCGTTATAGACCCGGGCTTGAGTCGCTTCAGTCGCTGTTTGCTGTGAAAAACGGCTCTGACCTGCGAGAACGTTCAGCACCCAGGATCAGCGACCGAAGCGACTCGGTCGCTCTCCCCAGGCTCGGTCGCTGAGTTTCTCCTCGAAGTCCGGCAGTCCGGGCCCGAACGTGCTCGCTCGGCTAGTCTGTGTGAGCTATCTTCTGAACTTCGGTCGCTTCAGTCGCTGATCCGGCACACAAGAGTGCTCTGACCAGGCTTTTTGCCCCCAGCTACTGAACGAGCGACTGAAGACCGAGCAGCTACTGACCATGGGGAAGGGACCAGCGTGACGGCGCCGAAGGCCGTGGGGAGCGACCGAACGGTCCGCCAGGCGGACTCACTCACCGTCGCCCGCTGGTGCGCTGCCCAGGGCTGGCCCGTCCACCCACTCGCCCCCGGACGCAAAACGCCGCCCGCCAACTGCCAGCCCTGCCAGGAATCCCCGCACACGCCCGCCGGCTGCCCCTGCATCCCCGTCGGTCGCTGGTGCCACGGCTTCCACGCCGCCACCCTCGACCAGGACACCCTCACCGCCTGGTGGCGCGTCAACCCCGACTTCGGCACCGGCGTCGCCTGCGGCCCCGCCGGACTGGTCGTCATCGACGTGGACAGCCACACCGTCCCCGTCCCCGCCCGAGACCGGATCCTGCCCGGCATCCCGATCCACGAGGGCGTCAGCCTCGACGGCCTCGAGAACGGCTTCCACACCCTTTCCCTGCTCGCCGCCCTCCGGGGAGCCCCCGACCCGGCCGCCGACACCGAGACCCTGCGCGTGCGGACCCCCTCCGGCGGACTGCACATCTGGTACCAGGACCATGCCCACCTCGGGTTCACCTGCTCCACCGGCTCCTCCAACGGCAGGGCCCTCGCCTGGCAGGTCGACGTACGGGCCCACGGCGGCTACATCGTCGCCCCCGGCACCGCCACCGGCGCCGGCCCGTACGAGGCCCTTCCAGGCGCCAGAACGCCCGCTCTCCTGCCCCAGTGGCTCAGCGAGGAACTCGTCCGCACCGGCCACCTCAAGAGCCGCCCAGGGCACCAGTCCGCCCCCCAGCCGGCCGTCCCCGCCCGCGCCCGCCAGGCCGTCGTCGCCGCGGGCGGCGGCAAGCGCGGAGCCGAACGGATCCTCGACACCGTCCTCCAGGACGTCACCGACTGCGCCTCGACCCCCGAGGGCGCAGGCTTCACCGGCAAGCTCAACCGCGCCGCCTACACGGTGGGAGGACTCGTCTCCGCAGGCCACCTCACCCACACCGCCGCCGAACGGCTCCTCCAGGACGCCGCCCACACCGCACGTCCCCACCAGGACAGGCACAGCTCCGCCGTCATCCGCTCGGGCCTCGCCGCAGGCGCCCGCCAGCCCCTGCACGTCAGGGAGGCCCGCGGATGAACGACAGCCCCCGCAAGAGGACGGTCTTCGACCCCGTGGCCGCAGCCCAGCAGATCCTGGAGTACCCCCCGGTCCCCGGTCCCTCCCCGGCCCCCTGGCACGGCACCGCCGTCCAGGAGAGCCTCCTCGACACCCCGCCCACCGGCGCCTCGCAGACAGCCCCGAAGG
Source organism: Kitasatospora sp. NPDC001660 (assembly GCF_053596725.1). Taxonomy (NCBI): domain Bacteria; kingdom Bacillati; phylum Actinomycetota; class Actinomycetes; order Kitasatosporales; family Streptomycetaceae; genus Kitasatospora; species Kitasatospora sp. NPDC001660. The sequence goes on from NZ_JBSFGU010000023.1 coordinate 42,665, forward strand.
CCACCGCCGCCGCTGCACACGCCGCTGCGCATGGTGCCGCGCAGGCCACTGGAGGCCCCGAAGCGAGTCCCCACGGTCTCCTGCCCGACTCCCTCTCCGACCGCGGCAACGCCAAGCTCTTCGTCCACCTCTACGGCCGCGACTACCGTCACGTCCCCGGCATCGGCTGGTACCGCTGGGCCACCCACCGCTGGCAGCTCGACGAGGACGACACCGTCCTGTGGGCCGCCGGCGAGATGGCCGAGAACATCGCCGCCCACGACCCCAGGGGCGTCCACACCAACACCGACCTGCGCCGTCACCGCCGCCGGGCCCTGTCCACCTCGGGCATGAACGCGATGCTGGCCCAGGCCAAGTCCGCCCCCGGCATGGTCCTCAACGCCTCCCTCCTCGACGCCGACGCCTACGCCCTGTGCACCCCCGGCGGCGTGGTCGACCTGCGCACCGGCGCGATCGTCCCGCCCGACCCCCGGGTCCACCACCACTCCCGCTCCACCACGCTGGCCCCTGCCCGCATGCCCACCCCGCGCTGGGACCGCTTCCTCACCGACACCTTCGGCGACGACAAGGAAGGCCGCCAGACCCGCGACTTCCTCCACCTGCTCCTCGGCTACTCGATCAGCGGCGACGTCGGTGCCCAGGTCATGCCCTTCCTCTACGGCCAGGGCAAGAACGGCAAGTCCGTCCTCCTGGACGTCATGATCCAGCTCCTCGGCGACTACGCCGACGCGGCCCCGCCCGGTTTCCTCATGGCCAAGACCTTCGACGGCCACCCCACCGACCTGGCCGAGCTCCACGGTCGGCGCATCATCGTCTGCTCCGAGCTCAAGCCGGGCGACCGCTTCGACGAGGCCAGGGTCAAGCTCCTCACCGGCGGCGACAAGATCAAGGCCCGCCGGATGCGCCAGGACTTCTTCTCCTTCGAGCCGACCCACAAGCTCTGGCTGCTCGGCAACCACCGCCCCGAGGTCGGCACCGGCGGCTTCGCGTTCTGGCGCCGCATGCGCCTGATCCCCTTCGAACGGGTCGTCCCCGAGGAGCGCAAGATCGACAACCTCGCGCACGTCCTCGTCGCCGAGGAGGGCCCCGGCATCCTCGCCTGGCTCATCGACGGCGCCCGCCGCTACTTCGCCGGCGAGAAGGACCTCGCCGGCCCCCAGCGCGTCCAGACCGCCACCACCGCCTACGCCGAGACCGAGGACCACGTCGGCCGCTTCCTCAAGGAGGCCTGCATCACAGGCGAGGGCATGCGCGCCGAACAGTCCCAGCTCTTCGGCGCCTACACCCGCTGGTGCGGATTCGAAGGAGCCAATCCAGTATCCGGCCGTGCGTTCGCCGCACGAGTTCGGGAGACACTGGGTATGACCTCTCCCAAGGAGATGGTCCTGTCCAACAGCCGCAAGTACTACCCGGGCATCGGCCTGATCACCGACGACACAGAGGAGCAGAACGCGTGAGCGCGCTGATCGACCCGGCCGAGCTCGCCCACGAAACCGACCTCGTCTGGCTCGAGGACACCACCGACCTCGACTACGTGCGCCAGTCCCTCGACCGCCTCACCACCCGCCGCGGCCGCCCCGCCTACCACCGCGACGGCCGCATGGTCGGCTACGCGATGCTCGGCCCCGACGCCAGGTCCTCCCGCGCCTCGGGCACCTTCCGCCGGCGCGTCTTCTGGCTCCTGCCGCACGACCGGGACCAGGACCCCGACGGCCTCTACTCCACCGGCGCCCCGTCGGAGGCCGTTGACCCGCGTACCGTCGCCCCCGGTGTCAAGGGTTACAAGACCGAGCGTTCCGAGGGCGGCCCGGCCTCGCCGGCGATGCTCGAACTGGGGATAACCCTCCCGAAGGCGTGACCGCGTTGGTGTGGGTGCGGCAGCCCCCACACCAACGCCCGGTGCCCACGGTTTCCGGGCCAGGTCCTCGGTGCTCCTGCTCCCGCCGGAGGCTTCCGGCGATCCCGGCCGTGGCCTGATCCGGTTCGTGCAGATCTGGTTCACAACAACGCGCGAATTGTCTGCGGAAGACCCGAAGGCCTCGACCGGGTTCACCGCCTGGGCCGACGACACACCCTGAGGCCTCTCGGTCCGGCCCGGCCTTCCGGAGGACGGCCGGCACCGTCCCGGGCCAACCCCGGCGGCGCCAAGGGGGTTGCCCGCGCATAGTAGGAGAGACCGGTCCGCCCCCGAACCCCCGAGCGGGCCCGCGGACCGGCCCCCACAACATCACCCCGACCATGTTCGCCCTCGCGTTCCTGGTCGAGGCCGTCAACGATGCGGGACGACCGGACCGGCGATGGCGCCGACGGTGCGGCGGCCGATCGTGGCCAGCCGGCGGACCTGTGCCCTGGCGAGGGCGTCGTGCGGTTCCCGCCCGGCCACCGCCCCGTCCCAGCCGCCGGCCTCGGCTCGCCCGGCCGTCCTGGACGATTCCCGGCAGACCGTACCCGCGTCCCGACCGGCAGATCCGGCTGCTCGTCCGGGTGCCCTGGGCACCAGTGGATCTGCCCGTAGGCACGGCTGACGCCTCGGCAGCGCGGTGCCGGCCCGGCGGAGTCGGTCGCCGGTGGCTGCCACCGTCCTGACCTGCCAATGCCCGCAAACGCGAACGAGGCCCGGCACCCTGGTGGTCGCGGCGCAGGGCGTGGCTGGCCGCGGTGGGTTCGATGAGGGATGCGCGCTTGTCGGTGGGGGAGGGGCGGCGGCGGACGAAGCCGGCCTGTTCCAGGCGCTGGACGGTGCGGGTCATGGTGGCGGCGGCACGGTCGAGGGCCGGAGCCGTTTCGCCGTCGAGGTCGTCACGGCCGTGGCCGAGGTGATCGGCAGCCACCGGGTGGGCCTGCGGATCTCGCCCGGGAACCCGTTCAACGACATCGCCGAGGACGACCCGGCCGAGGTGTACGAGGCGCCGCTGGAGCGGCTCGCCGGCCTGGACCTGGCCTACCTGCACCTGATGGAGGGCCCGGACCGCGCCCTGACCGCGCGGCTGCGCAGGGCCTGGCCCGGCACAATCCGCTGTCGTGTCTGCCCGCAGTTCATGTCAGAGCCGCATATTCACCGCCAATCAAGAAGATTCACGCTTCCACGCCGGAACGGCTCCTGACCCTCGCCCCAGGTCGCAGCCTCCTCGTCGAATCTACGGGCCATGGCAAGAGGATCGCAGTGCGGATCTGCACAGTTGGCGGCTTCACAGGGTGCCGAAGTGCACAGTTGTCCTGTCGGGGCCCGAAATATCGCCGCGTGTACTCTGCAGTCCGACGCATCGGAAGATACCGGGGGAATAGCGTGGGGACTGATGATATTCGCGGTATAGCAGCGACCCGGCAGGCTGAACGGGCGGACGACATCCTGGCCATGCATCGCGCCGCTCGTAAAGGCGGGACGACGCAGGTACTCCGCTGGCTGGCGCACCGGACGGGGGCCGAAGCCTTCTTGATGAACCCCTCCGGCACCGCGGCCAGTGCGGTGGCGCCCGCGTTAGGGGGCGCCGCGCGCGCCCTCTGCCTGCGCGGCGTGCGGGAGATCACCAGCCGGCGGCTCCGGTCCGTGGCCGTCGATCAGGACGATCTCACCTGCTTCACCCTGACCCTCGACGACACCGGACAAATGCCCCTCCTCGCCGTGGTCGCACAGCGGCCGGCGCCTCCGAGGCTGCCGGTCGTGGTCGCGGACGCCGCATCCGTCCTCGGCCTGACATGGCAGGCGGAAGAAGTCCGGCGAAGGCAGCGTCGGCTCCGCGCCGCGGACGACAGGGTCAGGGAAGCCGTCCTGAACCTGCTGATGGACGGCCAGACAGCCACGGCCCGACAGATCTCGGGAACACTGCAACCCGCGCTGCCCGAAGTCGTGCAGGTGTACGTCGTCGAAGGCTCACGCGGGGCACGCGACGAGATGGCGCACCGGATAGCCGAGGCGGGCGAGGGGGCCTGGGCCGTGCCGTGCCCCGTCCACAACGACCACATGATCGTCCTCGCGCCCGCGGCCGCCTCCCTCCCGGCCTGGACGACCGACCGGCCCGCAGCGGCGAACACCTGCTGGATCGGGGTGAGCACCGCAGTGCCCCTGCGGGAAGCCGTCACCGGCTACGCCCAGGCCTTCCACGCCCTGGCCGCGGCCCGTCACCGCACCGACCGGCTGTCGACGTTCGCGGCCGAGCCGGACCTCGCACTCACCATCGGAGCGCCCGCTGCGGACTGGGCCGACTCCTTCCTCTCACCCATGCGGCTCCACCGACCGAGGCGCCCTCAGGACCCGGACCGCGCCGAGCTGATGGCCACCGCCGCGTCATGGCTGCGCTTCTCCTCCGGTGCGGCGGCTCATCTGAAGATCCACCGCAACACCCTGGCCGCACGCCTGACCTCCGTCCAGGACCTGCTGCACCTGGACCTCGCCCCGCTCGCCAACCGGTCCGCACTGGCCCTCGCCCTGCACACGACCGCGGCCGGTGCGCCACCCCGGAGGGACGGCGACGCCACCGCAGACGGCCAACCGGCGCCCACCCTGGACGATCTCCTCGCGCTGCCCCGCGTCCGGGCCTGGGCCCACCGCCTGTTCCGTCCGCTCCGGGCGGCCGATGCCCCGACAGCCATTGCGGAGACGCTCGCCGCGTGGCTGCGCCTGGACGCGCGCCTCGGCCCGACGGCCGAGGCGCTGTCCCTCTCGCCGTCCGCCGTCCGCAAGCGCCTGGCACGGGCCGAAGAGCTGCTGCAACGCTCCCTGACGCGTTCCCCGACCTCCGTCCACGACCTGTGGCTCGCCCGACGGGCCCTCGAACTGGCAGAACGGTGATCGGAGCGACGAGCGGGACGATGACCAGGACGACAGCCCGACGGCCGGCCCCGTCGGGCCGCCGCCGCCGGACAGCACGGCGGCGATCCCGTCCAGGCCTCGACCAGTGCCGGATTTTCCGTACCTTTTCTCTCAATAGACACCTGCCTGCCGGTTTTGCGACTGTGTGTGGAGAAATATCGGGCCCGTAAAGGGATGACTGTGCGGTTCGACACCGTACGAAGCCGCTGACTGTGCAATACGGCACCAGACGTCTCCTGCGATTGCTCTAGATTTGATGACGGTCCGCAGAGCAAGCGCGGGCCAGGTGAAAGGAAAGGGCTTTCTCCCCGATGTGGGGATACATCCGCCTGGCTGGAGGGGATTTGATGCTCAAGGTACGCGCATTGGCACTGGCGGCAGTTGCCGCGGGCTCGCTCGCACTCGGAGTCGGCACCGCCGGGTCGGCCTCGGCGTCAACGACCGATGTCTGCACCGAGTGGTACGACGGCAACACGTATGGGGCCAGTTGCCCCCGCTCCAACACCGCCATCGTCTTCCAGGCCGTGGCCGTCTGTCAGAACGGCCAGAACGTGTACGGGGCGTGGAAGCCGACCGGCAGCGGTCTGTGGAGCTATGCCTACTGCAGCAGCGTGAACTCCTCGCTCCTCGATTTCTATGTCAAATTTGCGTGAGATCAGGGGTTGATCCGCTCCGGGCAGTTCGCGGCCGGGAAAGGCTGCAGCCGGCCGAAAGGGGCGGCTGGGGGCTGTCGGGATTCTCGTCGCAGGAATCCCGACGGCCCCCGCCGGTCCCGCGGTCTCGGGCCTCGATGAAGCTGACGGTGGTGCGCGTGACGATGGAGGCCGGCTCGGGCGGCCACCTGATGGCGAGGTCCGGGTCGAGCGGGTCGAGTGACAGGAACTGCTCGGGCGGTCCAGTTCGCCCGGGGAGCCTGCAGAGCCGCCCAGGGACCCTTGCAGGTCCGGCAGGACGAGTCAGGGCGCGGCCGGTCGTTGCCGGGACGGTGTCCGCGCCCTGTGGCGACCCCGTCGGATCAGAGATCCTTCTGGTAGCCCTTGTCGCTGTCGGAGTCGTAGACCAGCTTCCCGCTGGTGTCGTAGCCCTTGATGCGCGGGGTCCGGGTCACCGAGTCGTTGAGGATGCCGGTGGCGGCGAACCAGCCGTGGTCGAGCGCCGCCTCCACGGCCGGCCCGTCGCCGTACGAGACGGTCACCCGGGCGACCGAGGGGGCGAAGGTGCCGATGCTGCCCCAGCGGTACGGCAGCTTCCACGCATGGCCGTCGATCATGGCCTGCCGGTACAGCTTGCCGCCGTTGATGTCCGGGTTCACCAGGCCCTCCGGGCCGCCCGCCCGCGGGTCGGCGCCGCCGGTCTGTAGGCCGGAGGCCTTGCCGTCGGTCTGGTGGCAGACCATCCGGGTCGGGTGCGGGCCCTGACTGACACCGACGACGACGATGCCATCGCCGGGGGAGTTGTCGTCCCCGGTGCTCTTCATGGCCAGCAGGATGCGGTAATCGGAGACGGCTCCGAAGTTGTGGACGGGGAAGCTCGGGTGCGTGGTCTGTGCGGCGGTCGGCATCTGGGCCTGCAACCTGGACTGCATCTGCTGGTCGTAGTCCAGGCACTGCCCGAGCGCGGTACCGGCCTGCTCGAGGGTGATGCCGTCGACCAACTGGGCGGCCGACGCCGGGGGCAGCGGCCCGGCCACAGGCGTCGCGCTGGGCGTCGCCGGGGCGGTGGAAGGCGAAGCGGAGACGGGAATGGCCGTACCGCCCGCGGCCGGGGCCTCTACGGTGGCCGGGTGCGCATTCTCGTGGCTGCCGGCCGAGATGGCTGCGCCCGACAGTGCGATCAGGCCGACCAGTGCGGCCGAGAGAACAACAGTGCGGCGCCGGCGGGCCGCGTGGCCCTGCCGCCGGATGGCCTCGTAGGGCGCCTCGCCCGGCGTCCGGTCGAGGACCGTGACGGCGAGCTGCTCGCGCAGTGCCGCCTCGAAATCCGGCCCAGTCATCGCTTTCCTCCAGCAGCAGTGGTGATGAACTCGTCGAGTCCGGACGAGATCCGGCCCGGTACGAAGCGGCCCTCCGACACTCCCGGGCCGGCGGGCATGGCCGCCAGCCCTGGATGCGCCCGCAGTTTGGCCAGCCCCTTGGAGGCCTGGCTCTTGACCGTGCCGAGCGAACAGCCCAGCGCCTGGGCGACCTCCGCCTCGGTGCGATCGTCCCAGTAGCGCAGCACCACCACGGCCCGCTGACGGGCCGGCAACGCGACCAGTGCATCCAGCAGACTCCGCCGCTGGTCGATCTGGCCGACCGCGTCGCCGGGCGCGGCGACCTCCGGCAGCGCCTCGGTGAGCCGCTCGGCGACCCGCCGCTTGCGGAACCGGTCGCTGTTGCACGTCACCAGCATCCGCCGGACGTAGGCGTCCGGGCTGTCGGCCTTGCTGACCCGCCGCCAGGATCGGTAGGCCTTGGCCAGCGCGGTCTGGGCCAGGTCCTCTGCGTGGTGCCAGTCGCCGGTGAGCAGGTAGGCGGTCCGTACCAGGTGCGCCCACCTGGTACGGGTGAAGGCCTGGAAATCGGCCTCTTCTTCTGTGTGCATCAGCACCCCCTCAGCCCTCCAGACCACGCCCTTGCCGCCCCAGGTTGCCTTGGCCGCCACATCACGGCGCCACGGGCCACCGGCACCGGGGGCAGACGGGCCTGGGCGGCGCGCTCCGTAACGCCTTGGGGGCGGCCCGGCCTCCGGGCCGCCCCCAAGGCGGGTGGTCCTACTGGCCGGGGGAGTTCCCGGCCTCCTTGTCGTCAAACTGGTGCAGTGGCTGATGGAGAGCGAGCCGCAACGGTTCCTGCCGCCGGCGGCGTTCCACAACGGGGACGGTCCCCACGACCCCGACGAGTTCGAGGAACTCGACGAATCCGACCTGGCGGAGGTGCGCTGCGGATCGGTCTTCCTCCTGGCCAGCACCTATGTCGGCGAGTGGGACTGGGACACGAGCGACGCCATCTTCGACCACAGCGGGTACTTCGGCGACGTCGTCGAGCAGATATCGGCGCACTACGGCGAACCGGTTCACGGTGAAGAAGAGCTGTTCTATGGGGAGTCCGACGAGGTCGCGCACTGGCCGGTGGGAGACACGCGGCTGGTGCTCCAGACCTACCTCAACCACGGCGACGGAGACATCGAGAACCCTCCCCGCCCGGGAAACCGGCGATTGCGCAGCATCCACCGACGCGGCCGCCCACTTCACCCGGATTCCGACGTTCCCGCAGGAACCAGTGCGCACCGAGTCGCGGACCCTGCAGATCATTCGAGACGGGACGTGGTCAAGAACGCAGGGTCCGGCTCGGAAAACCGAGCCGGACCCCCGACGGGGGTGCGCTGCCAGGGACCCGAACTCCGAACCCGCGGATCGAGAGGCTGCCGCGTCGGCCGACTGGCGCACGCCGGCGCGGCAACCTTCGCGCAGCCGGGGCTCACGAGGTACCGGGCGCACGGGGCGTTCGTCCGTCGCCCGGTGCCTCGTGTGTTCGTCGTTCGGGCGTCAGTCCGTGGCTGCGACGCGGCGCCGGCGCAGCCAGAGACCGGCGCCGCCGCCGACCAGCGCGGCGGCTCCGGCCGCCGGCAGTTGCCACGACACCGGGGACGGCTGATCGGCCGACGCCGAGGCCGACGAGGCCGGCGACGTCTGCGTCCCGGACGGTGCTCCGGGGCTGGCCTGCGGTGGAGTTCCGGACGGTGCCCCGTCTGCGGGTCCCGTGCCGTCGAACAGGCCGAATCCGCCGGCAAGCCCGTTCCGGTCGTACCCGGATCCCGGGAGCTTGTCCGCGTACCGGGTGGTCACCAGCTTCTGGTAGGCGGCCAGCGGGAGGCTCTGCTTGCCGCCGAGGCCCGTGGTGGCCTCGGTGTTGAGCGGCTCGACGTCGCCGCTCTCGGTGAGCCGGTACCAGGCGTGGATCTGCGGCTCGGTGAAGACGTGCGTGCCGGCGGTGGCTCGTTCGGCGAGCTTGAGTTCGTTGTCGCCGTCCCGGATGCCCGCCAGCCGCCAGCCGCCGCCCTTGGCCGGCGGAGCAAGCAGTACGGCGGCCTGGTGACCGTCGGCCGCGCTCACCCGCGAGGCGAGGTAGGACAGTTTGAGCGCGTTCTGCGGTGTCGGCTGGGCCTTGCCCGTGACGAAGTCCACCGACAGCTCGTACATCGGCACCGGGTCCTTGAGCTCGAACGGCGGCGGTGCGGCGACCGCGTTCGGGGTGTTCGGCCGGCCGCCCGCGCTGCCGCCGTCGGCGCCGGTCCCGGTCCCGGTCCCGCCGCCCGGCACGGCGGCCGTCTTCGCAGCGCCGAGGAAGCGGGAGACGGTGTCGTGTGTCTGGCCGGAGCGAAGGACCTGCTGCGCGGCGCCGTAGTCGGGGACCTCGCTCCCGCTGTCGGCCCGGGCCGCCGTGGTGGCGGCGCCGACGCCCACGAGTGCGGCGGCGGTGAGAGCGACCACCTTCAGCGTCCTCATCGTTGGTTGTCTCCTCATGCGTGGATGCCGACCCGCGAGTGGGTCCACCGGAACGAGCCGTTGTCGACGTAGGTGTTGAAGTTCCACCAGGTGTACGTCTGCGTGCTGGGCCACGGATCGCCCACCGCGATCATGTTGCTGGTGCTGTCGTAGCCGTAGATGACGTTCATGTGCCCGCCACCCGAGGCCCAGCCGATGCGCACCGCGAACGGCCGCCCGTTGGCTATCTCGTTGGCGACCTCACTGAACGAGGCGTTGCGGTTCAGGTCGTACCCGCCGTTGCGAAAGCCCATGGCGGACAGGCCGTTGGCCATGTCGTCCAGCGTGGCGGGCCGGTCGTTGCAGTCGAGCCAGCGCCCCTGCTGGGCGAGACGGCAGAAGTCGTACTGGCTGTACTGGTTGTAGCCCCAGTAGGTGGCGATCGTCAGGCCGGAGGCGTCCCAGCACCATTGGTCCTGGACCTGCTTCTGCATGGTGATGTCGAGTGCCGTCCAGCTGGTGGGCCGGGTGGAGCTGCAGAGCGGCAGGTTCCCGGTGTCCTCGCTGATGAAGGCGTCGGCGATGTAGTAGGCCCCGGACCAGATCCAGCGGTTGTCGTCCTCGACGGTGTCTCCCGTGGTGCGGCAGATCATCGGGATGCGGTCGCCCGGTGCGGCCTGGCCGGAGACCCGGGCCGAGAGCGAAGAGAGCACGCGCTCGTTGACGGTGCTGTAGTTACCCCGTCCCCCGATGACGGTTCCCTTGACCAGGCCCGCCTGGGCCACTGCGCCGATACCCAGCGCGGCCGCGCCGGCCAGCACGGCGGCGATTGCCGTCACGCCCAACCGGCGGTATTTCCTGCGGTGTCTGCTCATGCGTCAGATCTCACTCCCCGTTAGGTGAAACCGAATGCGGGGGAGTCTGGCAGAGCTGTGTCATAACCGGAACGGGGAAGTCCGGGTCGCTTGCGGGCTACACGCATAGAAGGCGGGTTCCGCTGGTGAACGGGTGCTTCATGGAAGCGACTTGGCGAACATCGGCCCGAGTGGTCTAGTCCACCGTTATCCCATTGTTATCCTTGGGCGCATATCCTTCAGGCTGTGAAATTTCACAGAGTGAGTGCAATGTTACTCACGATGATGGTTTCAGAAGCAGGGATTCGGCAATCCGAAGAAGAGCTTATGTGGACCGCTTCGGAACCATTCCCGCTCCTGGGTCTCTCAGCTCCGTGCTGTTCAACTGGGGCCATGCCTGGGAGCGCCAAGGGGGCCACCGGCGCACCGAGCAGTCCTACCGGCGGTACTCCGATACCTGCCGAGCCGCCTGCACACACACCGCCCGCTCGCTGCCCGCGCCCTGTCGTCCGGTGGGGGACGGGGGCCCGTTCCGCCTATTCCATCGCGATGTCGCCGAACGCCACCCGGGCACCCGCCGGGTGCTGGCCACCGCGCTGGAGGCGGAAGTCAACCAGTACCTGGCCGAGTTGGCGGCCGAGCGGGACGAGCGCGGGCGCCGTCCGGTGGTTCGCAACGACCACCGCCTGCCCCGCACCGTCGTGACCGCGGCCGGGCCGGTCGAGGTCACCGCGTCCTGGGTGTTCCCGGCCGCCCGCCATCGGCGCTGCCGGGTGATGAGACTGGCTCGATCTTGGCCGGCGCTGCTTTCGCCTCATGTCGTCCGGCTTTGAACGGAGCGGGGAGTCTGGGGAGCGGCGAGCGACCATCATCGGCAGCGGCCGGCTGAGTCCTGCTTGATCACACGCGGGTAGGGTGCGGTGTCATGGTTGACGATTGGCGGGACGACAGGATCGGCAGTGCCCTGAAGGGCGCGAATCCCACTGTGCTCCGGCGGCTTGACGCCGGCTTTGCGGTGATCGGCGACGTGCAGTTCCTGCCGGGCTATTCGGTTCTGTTGGTGGACGAGCCCGATGTGCAGCGCCTGTCCGACCTTCCGCGGAGCAAGCGGATGGCCTTCCTGGCGGACATGGACCGCCTGGGTGAGGCCGTGGAGCGGGCCTGCCGGCGGCTGGACCCGGAGTTCAGGCGTGTGAACCTGGAGATCCTCGGCAATACCGACGGTTTTCTGCACGCGCATGTGTGGCCCCGGTTCGAGTGGGAGAGCCCGGATCTCGTCCGCTACCCGGTGTGGCTGTACCCCGCAGAGAACTGGCGCGATCCTGCGAGCGCGCTCGGACCGGCGCATGACGCCTTGCGCGAGGCGATCGGCCACGAGCTCGATGTGCTGTCGGCTCTGGCTGCCGGTCCGGAAAACGCGGGATGAGACACGGTGGGGGAGGGGCGGCCGGCTGGTCGCCCCTCCCCGCCGATGAGCAGGTCGCGGTGCCGGCGCAGGATCGTGTCCGGGCGAACCGGGAGCAGAAGGTGCCGCAGCGCCAGGATCTCGATGTCCTTCTCGCGGCCGCTCATCAGCATCAGGCGCAGTAGGGCGAACGCGTTGGTGCACCGGGGGAGCGCCGCGAACGAGATATCGGCACGCCCTGCCCAACGACCCGGCCCCGCTGACGTACCGGCCACATCATCACTTCATCCGAACCGGTCACATGCGGAGGATGGGGTTAGCCGACCGGCCCCTCGGCCCGGAGAAGGCCGGCGATGATCAGGTCGAGGGCGAATTCGAAGCGCTGGTCGAAGTTGTCCGGGCCGACGTACGGCAGGACCGCGGCCAGGGCCGGGTAGGTGCCGGCCGGGACCTGGTCCGGGAGGAGGGCCGGTGCGGTCTCCTGGGCGGCCTGCTGTTCCTGGGTGAGGCCCAGGGTCAGGTAGAAGATCGACCAGTGGGTCCACGCGGCCGTGCGCGGCGAGTGGCCGGCCGCCAGCAGGGTGGCGATCACGGTGTCGGCGTAGCGCAGCGTGCGGGGCTCGGCGGCGAAGACGCCCGCGACCATTCTGGCGGCGTCGCGGTGGGAGAGCAGCGCCGCGCGGCAGCGGCGGCTCAGTTCCTTGAGCCGGTCGGGGAACGCCTCGGGCAGCGACTCGTCGAGACAGTGCGCGAGGAGTTCGTCGGAGGCCAGTTCGAGCAGGCGGCCCTTGCTGGAGGCGTGCCAGCGGACGGTGTTGTGCTGCACCCCGAGTCGGGCCGCGACGGCCCGCATGGTCACCCCGTCCAGCCCGTGCTCGTCGAGGACCTCCAGCGTGGCGGCGACGATCTCGCCCCGTGTCGTACCCATCCGATGCGCCTTTCCGGTCGGCTTCCGCACCCCAGTTGTCCAATGGACAATTCTAGGGCATGCTCGCTCTTGTCCAACGGACAAGAGCGAGAGGAAGTGGTTGTCATGCTCGACGTGCTCATCGCCGGGGCCGGCCCGGTGGGGCTCTGGCTCGCCGCGGAGTTGCGCCTGCACGGGGTGGAGGTGACCGTCGTGGAACGCCGGGCGGCACCGGACGGACGGTCGCGCGCGGTCGGCATGCAGGCCGGCACGCTGGACACCTTCGCCACCCGCGGACTCGCGGAGCGGTTCATCGAACGCGGCACCCCGGTGCCGACCGGCCACTTCGGCGCGGCGACCACCCGGCTGGACTTCTCCACGATCGGGGCGGTGCACCCGTTCATGCTGGCCCTCGGTCAGTCCGTCACCGAACAGCTCCTGGAGGAGCACGCGGTCGCCGTGGGCGCCCGGGTGCTGCGCGGTGAGGAGGTCGTCTCGCTCACCCAGGGCCCGGATGCCGTCGAGGCGGTGATCCGGGCCGGCGGCACCCACCGGACCGTGCAGGCCCGCTGGGTGGTGGGCTGCGACGGCACCCGCAGCGCGGTGCGCCAGGCGGCCGGCATCGACTTCCCGGGTCAGGACACCACGCTGACCGGGTGGCTCGCCGACGTCGAACTCGACGATCCGCCCACCGCGCCGCTCGCCGCCACCGGGCCGGCCGGTTCGTTCCTGGCGGCCCCGATCGGCGACGGCGCCCACCGGCTGGCGGGCCTGTCCACGGCCACCATGCACCGCGGCACCGGCGAGCCGCTGACCCTGGAGGAGGTGCGCGAGCAGACCCGCGCGCTGCTGGGACGGGACCTGGGCATCCGCAACCCCCGGTGGCTGTCGCGCTACGGCAACGCCACCCGCCAGGCCGCGCGGTACCGGGCCGGACGGGTGCTGGTGGCCGGGGACGCGGCGCACATGTTCTTCCCGGCCGGCGGGCAGGGCATGAACCTCGGCATCCAGGACGCCACCAACCTGGGCTGGAAGCTGGCCGCCACCCTCCAGGGCCGGGCACCCGACGGACTGCTCGACAGCTACGACACGGAGCGCCGGCCGGCCGCCCGGGCCGTCATCGACAACACCCGCGCGCAACTGGCCCTGTTCGCCGCAAAGAGCCCGGAGCAGATCGCGCTGCGCGAGGTCTGGTCCGCCGCGCTGGCCGAACCGGCGACCAACCGCCAGTGGGCCCGCCGGATCGCCGGCTTCGACGACCCGCTCCCCGCCGACACCGCACCCGGCGCGCACCCGCTGACCGGCACGCGACTGGCCGGCCTCGCCCTGGACACGGCCGACGCACCCACCGCCCACCCGCTGATGCACCACGGCCGGCCGCTGCTGCTGGACCTCGGCGGGACGCGGACGCCGTGCCCCACGGATGGCCTGGAACGGCGGGCGGCTGCCGTCAGCGCCGAAACGACGGAGCCGATCTGGCGGGACGTCACCGCCGTCCTCATCCGGCCGGACGCCCGGATCGCCTGGGCCAGCACCGACACCGACCCGCAGCGCCGGGCCGCGGACTGCCTCACCGCCCTGCGCACCCTGTGCGGCTTCCGCCCCGGCCCGGCGTCGAGCCGTTGGTCTCCGCGCGTGTGAGGTTCGGAGGCAGGCACTCACCGGCCGGCGACACGGATCCGCGTGCCGGCGTCACGATTCCGCGAAGGGGCCGGTGGTGACGAAGCGGTGGAGCTGGCGGGCGAAGGTCTGCGCCTCGCCAGGTGGCCAGGAGGCAAGGCACGCCTCGATGTGTGTGGCGAGGCGCTGTCGGGTGGTTTCGACCGCCCGTCGTCCGGTCGCGGTCAGTGCGAGCAGGGTGGCGCGGCGGTCGTGGGGGTCGGGTTCGCGACGCAGCAGGCCGGCTTCCTCCAGTCGGGTGGCGCGGCGGGTGACGCCGGAGCGGTCCAGGCCGATCTCACCGGCAAGGTCGGCGGCGCTGCGCGGGCCGGTGCGGGCGAGGCCGCTGAGGACGGGGTACGTGGTCTCGTCCACGGCCTCGCCCAGGTCGTCTGTCAGGCGTTGGTACAGCTGTGCCCGGGTGTCGCGCCTGAGCAGCGTTCCCAGGGCGTCGGCGATCTGGTGTCCCACGTCGTTCGGCATGACTCCAGTTTAGCGTGCGCAGCGCACGCAATCTGTAGTACTGTGCAGATGCGTGCTCGACGCACGCACATCTTGCCGGAACGTGAATCCAGAGGAGACCCTCATGACCGCCGCCGCCACTCGCACCGACGTCGTCGCCGCCCTCACCGACCTGCTCTTCACCCCCGGTCTGGAGCTGGCCGAGGCCGTCGACCGGCACTTCGCCCCCGACTACCGCCAGCGCACCGACGGCCGCTGGGACAACCGCGAGGAGTTCACGGCCCACATCGCCCACCTGCGCACGATCGTCGCCGGCGGCGAGATCCAGGTGCTGGAGGAGCTCGTGCAGGGCGACCTCTACGCGGACCGCCACATCATCGACATCCGCAAGACCGACGGCTCCTCCGTGCGCGTGGAGGTCTACCTCTTCGGCGAGTTCGCCCCCGACGGCCGGTTCCGCCGTATCGAGGAGACCACCCTCATGCTCCAGGGCGCCGACGCCGACCGGAACATCGGCAGCGCCCGCTGACCTGGCGGACACGCCGTCCGGCCGGGTCGGCTGTCGACGGCCGGCATCGACACCCCGAACCGTGAGGGCGCCCACGCCGGCTCCGGCAGCCGGGCTCACCGCCACCGAAGCCACGCCCGTCCGTGCCCCCGTCACGGACGGGCGTGGCTTCGGCGCCGCGCCCCACCTGCACGCCGGCGATGGCGGGAATCCCGCGCCGGCCGCGGCTCGTCCCCGGGCCGGTATCCGATCTCCGCTCACGTGTTACCACTGGAGGCCCACACCCATGCCCCGCACAGGCAACCACCCGCACCACAACGTGACCTTCGCCGTGCTGCTCCTCGGCGTGGGCGCGTACTCCCTGCTGCAATCACTGGTGATCCCGGTCCTGCCGACCCTGATCGAGCAACTGCACACCACCCAGGAGACCGCCACCTGGATGATGACCGGCAACCTGCTGTCCGCCTCCGTGGCCACCCCGATCCTGGGCCGGATCGGGGACAGGACCGGCAAGGAGCGGATGCTGGTGGCCACCCTCCTCGCGCTGACCGCCGGAGCCGCGATGGCCGGCCTCTCCCACTCCATCGGCCTGATGATCGTCGCACGGGTCCTCCAGGGCCTGGGCGGCGGCGTGGTGCCACTGGCGTTCGGCATCATCCGCGACGAGTTCCCCGCCACGAAGGTCCGCGGCGCCGTCGGCGTCACGGCGGCACTGAGTGCCGTCGGCGCCGGACTCGGGCTGATCCTGGCCGGACCGATCATCAACCACCTGGACTACCACTGGCTGTTCTGGGCGCCGATGAGCCTCACGGCCGTCGCCACCGTCGCCACCCACCTGTTCGTCCCCGAGTCCCCCGTGCGCACCCCCGGGCGGATCAGCTGGGGAGCGGCACTGCTGCTCTCCGCCTGGCTGGTCGCACTGCTGCTCGCCGTCAGCGAGGGGCCGCGCCAGGGCTGGAGCTCGCCCTGGATCACCGGCCTGTTCGCCGCCGCCGTGCTCTTCGGCGCCTGCTGGATCCGCATCGAGCTGCGCTCCGCCGCACCGCTGATCGACATGCGGATGATGCGGATCCCGGCCGTGTGGACCGCCAACCTGGTCGCGCTGCTCTTCGGCGTCGGGCTGTACACCACGATGACGTTCCTGCCGCAGCTGACCCAGACGCCGAGAAAGCTCGCCGGCTTCGGCTTCAGTGCGACCGTCGCCCAGTCCGGCCTCTACATGCTGCCACTGACGGCCGGCATGTTCATCCTCGGCGTCCTCGCCGGGCCACTGGCCGCCCGCTTCGGTTCCCGGCGCGTGCTGATCGCCGGCAGCCTGGTCACGATCGTCCCGTTCGCGATGCTGGCCGTGAGCCACGACCACCCCTGGCAGCTCTACACCGTCTCCGCCCTGGTCGGGGTCGGCCTCGGCCTTGCCTTCTCTGCCATGTCCGCCATCGTCGTCGAGGCCGTCCCGCCGTCCCAGACCGGAGTGGCCAGCGGTATGAACGCCAACATCCGCACCATCGGCGGTGCCATCGGCAGCGCGGTGGCGGCCAGCATCCTGTCCTCCGGGGTCACGGCCACGCGCCCGTTCCCCCTCGACTCCGGCTACACGAGCACCTTCTGGTTCCTGACCGGCAACGCCGTGCTCGCCGCCGTCGCGGCTGTCGCCGTCCCGACAATCCGGCACAACCGGGGCGAACAGGGCATGGAGGCGCCCCGGCCCGCCATGGCGAACCGGTGACCGAGCAGCCGGGCGAGCATCCGGGGCACCTTCCCGTCGGGCCCGAACCCGGTGTGCAGTGGGTGTGCAGTTCCCGGTCGGAGCCCTCGGGCCCACCAGCGGGCCTTTCAGGTCGAGCACGGCGGGCGCTCGGCGTGGACGGGGATCAAACGGTCACACAGGTTGGCATCTGGAAGGCGGCAAAGGCGAACGTAAGGTGCGAATCATGCCGAAGATGTTGGTCGCCGCGCGACGGGGCGTCCGCCGTACGCGACTCGTGACGTTCTGTCAGATCGAACCGGGGTCCGCGGCGATCCGAGTGTGAGGGCGCCCGGCGGCCGCGTGGCGCCGGGATCCCGGGATGACGGGACCGGGTTGCCCGATCGGTTCGGCGGGCCAGCGGCGAGCGAGTTGATCAGCGACATGTGCACCACGACGCTGCGGCTGAAGGTGTCGGCCCAGGTCTGGCAGCGTACGTGGACGACCGGCCTCACAACCCCGGCGTCCGTCCCGGACGAGAGCTACACCGCGCTGGTGATGCACGCTGGCCGCCGGACGACGGGCAGGCACTTGGACAGCGCCGTGGCCGGAGCCGCCCGCCGGTGCCTGGGTCTGCCGCTCACCCCCTACACCGTGGAGCGCGTCCAGAAGCGCGGTCTGCTGCTCGGTCAGCCTGCCCTCGGCACGGGCCTTGGCCTGCTTGCGCAGCCACGTGCCGGGCCGAGTTTGGCCTCGCCTCACGGCCCGCTGTCATTACTCAGAGTTGCCAAGGAGCGTGGGCTTCCGGTATTCGTATGCGGCCATCCTCCTGTCCCCCTAAGGATTGACGTGTCCATACCTTCCAATGAGGCCCCCCAGCAGCCCTACGGCGCGCCGCAGCAGCCGTACGGCTACCCGGATCCGGCCCAGCAGCCGACCGGATCGAACGGCTTTGCGATCGCTGGTCTGATCCTGGCCTTCTTCTTCTCCCCGCTCGGCCTCATCTTCAGCATCATCGGCCTGGTCAAGTCGAAGAGCGCCGGCAAGGGCAAAGCGCCGGCGATCATCGGCCTCATCGTCTCGCTGCTCTCGATCGCGGTGGGCATCACGGTCTTCATGGTGATCGGTTCGAAGGTGGTCAAGGCCATCGATCCCGGGTGCACCAGCGCCACCAGCACGGTAACCACCTACTCGAACAAGATCAGCGCCGACGCCAGCAACCCGGACGCGCTGAAGGTCGACCTCAAGAACGCGACCGACCAGCTGAACGCCGCCGGGGCCAAGGCCGGCAATGCCGACGCCAAGAACGCGATCAGCGCGCTGGCCGCCGACTACCAGCAGATGTACACCGCGGTCAGCACCGGCACCGCGCCGAGCGCCGACCTGCAGTCCAAGCTGGAGAGCGACGCCAACAAGGTCGACACCGCCTGCGGCCACATCGGCAGCTGACTCCTGAAGATCACCGCGCTGGCGGCATGATGCGACGCCTACTGCTGGCTGACCTCCCGCCAGCGCCCGGCACACGTTCCCCTCTGGGGAACGTGTGCCGGGCGGAGGCGGACCTGCAGGTTCGCGGCGCCGGGTATGCCTCGCCACCGGCGCGGTCGGCCGGATCATCCAGAGTGCGGTGAAACGAACACTTCGCCTGACGATGCAGCCCGGGCTACTTCGGCACTGCCAGTGTGGGGGTTTGGACGTTCACCCAGGAGGCTCCGCCGTCGACGGAGACGACGCCCCTGCCCGTGATTTGGTCTCCGGGAGAAACGTGGACCTCTATGTCGCCGGGGCAACTGCCGAAGGCTCCCGGCGGCGGCGTGCCGCTCCCTTCTGACTGGAGCGTCAGGTTGCACGCGCCGGCCTGGTCGCGCACCCACGTCCACGGTGCTCCGTTGATGCTGATGGACGTGGCTATCAGGACGCCGTGTGCGTAGTCCTTGTCCAGGTTCTGCACAGGGACCCGGATCAGGGCGACCGGGTTGCTCGACGTGGCATCAGGCGCTGCCGACCCAGGGCTGGTGTAGGCCGAGATGCACGCCTGAACGCCCACGTTCCCTACGGTGGTCAGCTGTCCGTAGGGAGTGGCGCAGTACTCAACGACGGTTGCGGGCAGAGCGGCTGACGGTGCCGACGCGGACGCGGCCGAAGCGGCCACGACAGAACTGGCGAGCATGGGGATCACGCTCAGCAGGCTGAGATATTTCCTGCGCATGGGGTCACCTTCTTCAGCGCTGGCCCGATCCGTGCGGAATATCATCGCGCGGCGCCAGGGCCGACACTTCCGCGGCGGCGCGGCCTCCTCGGCGAGGCCAGCCCCCCCGCACATCGTTGTTCAGCGCTTCGGGATCTGTTGCTCTGCTCCTTCCAGGAGAGCACATTCGCTCGAATGGGGCATCCTGTGGCAACGAATCGCGTGGACCGGCCGACCGCTGCAGCGCCTTGTCCAGCGAGGTCTCTACGGCCCGCCCGCCGCGCCGGTGTAGGCCAAGGGCCGCCGCCGCCCGACCGCCGGCCACCCTCGGCATCACGAGATCAAACCGCCGCGCTGCGCCACGCCCGCGCCCCACCGGCCGCCCGTCCGGCTCCCGCCCGCCCGGCTCTGCCCACCTGGCAGCGCCCAACGCCAGAGCCTGCGGTCTCCGTCAGCGGGCAGCTCAGGCCCACCGACGGTGCGCGCCACGAGCAATGGGATGCAGCACGCACCGCCCGCCCGATCCTGCCAGAGCCCCGCAACCCGGCTCCCCGGCAGACCCGGCCAGCACGCCACCGCGCCCGCCAAGTACACGCCGGTGCGCCGGGAGGAATGCCCGGGCGACGCGGCCGAATGCGGCGGCAAACCGGACGACACCTACCTCAACAACCCACGCTGCGTCGGCATCGCCGACAACGGCCCCATCCCGGAAGGGATGTTCCAGTTCGAGGCCACGCAATGGGCGACCTTCTCCAGGCTCGAACGGCTGAGGATGCTGCCCGGAGGCAACTTCAAAAAGCTCACCGTCACCGTGACGTACACCGCCACCGCCCCCGACGTGGGGACGGTCGGCAGGGCGGTCGGGCGGTTCACGTACCCGAAGAAGAAGGACCCCTCCTTCTGGACCGGCTCAAGGCCGGCCTCGGCCTGGAGGAATAGAGACACACCCAGGAGACACACCCAGCGGCAGAGCAGCCCGTCGGCCCCGCGGACGCATACCCCCGGTGGACCATCAGCCGTCGAAGTTGGACCAGAAGATCCCCACGCCCGCACCGTGCGCGTCCCGGCCGACCAGGATGCTGTTCGCCGTGAAGTCACGGGTGGGGAAGACCAGGGCGTTCGCGCCGCTGGCCGGGTCGACAACGGCATCGATCACGGGGGTGCGGGAGCCGCTTGCCTGCTGGGCCGCGAACTCGGCCACGGCGTGGGCCTCGGGGCTGTCGCTGCCGGCGAAGCCCGCGGTTCGGTGAAGTGCTCCGCCGATGGCCAGGTTGCCGGGGGTGCTGGAGTAGATGGCCGAGGCGTCCTCGCTCAGCATGTTGACGTCGTCCGACGCCTCGTCCCAGCTCGCATCCACCAGTTCCTGCGGGGTGGTGCCACCGGCGACCAGCGCGACCGCGGAGACGGTGGTGCCCCGCCCGTCGTGCCGGTCGTACGCCAGGTACACGTCGTGCAGCCCGTCGGCGACGGCGGAGAACGTGTAGAACTCGGCGCCGTCGAGTCCGCACACCGCGATCTCCCCGCGGCTCAGCAGCCGCCCCGCCAGCGTGAACTCGCCCTGGTAGCCGGGCCCGCCCTGCGGATCGTTCGCCGTCAGAACCGCGTCGATCGCCTCTATCATCTTCATGCTGGCGAGTGTGCCACCTCCCTCCGACAAGCCGGTCCTACGCCCCGGTCCACCCGCCCGTCGGGCCCGGCCACGGAGCGGGTGCCGATGCCCGGGGAGCGGCTGGAGAACCGCGCGGGCGGTGAACACCGCGTTGCGTCCGGGCCGGTGCCGCTACCGCCCGTCGTGTAGGTCTGCGTACCGGGCGGGGGGTGGTGGTTTGGTCACCCGTCAGGTGGTCGTGGTGGTCCTGTGGCGAAGGCGCTAAGCTCGTCGCTGCGGCAAGGTAGTAGATTAGGGGTGGGCCGCGGTGTCGCACTTCGATTCCTTCGGGTAAAAGGACACGTTGTGCCCACTCCTGGTGTGTTGAGGGTCTTCCTCCCTGCGCTCTCGCTTCTGCCCCTGCTGCTGTTCGTCTTGCTGTCGGCGCCAGCGTGGGTTTGCTGGCCCTTCATGCCGGAGCGAAAGCAGCGGGTCATGATCGAGGTGGTGCAGAAGTTGATCGACTGGACGCGTGCTTGCGCTGACGGCCGATAGCCGCCGGAGGAAGCGAGGAGGCGGGTGGCTGCTGGCAGCCACCCGCCTCCGGCCGGTTCCGGGGGCCTGCTGCGCCCGGGCGCGGCCCGGCCCGTCGCCCCGGCGTCGCCTCGCCGCGGTCCTGGCTGTTCTCGGCCCGTTGCGCCGTCGCCCGGCCCCGTTTCGGTGCCCCGTTGTCCTGGCAGCGGGGCACGCTCGCGGGCACGGGGGACTCCGGTCTTCCAGCGCCTGGCACGCATGCGCGAACGGGCCGGAGCACCGGAGGAGGCGGCGCGGCTGTACCGGGCGCACGCGGAGGCCGGCAGCCGTTTCGCCCCCTGGGACCTCGCCTGGCTCCAGGAACGCAACGGCGACCCGTCCGCGATGGACCGGCTCGCCGCCCGGGCACTCGCTTCGGGCGACTACGACGCCCAGCTCGCCGTCCCCTGGATCCGCATGGGCCGGGACAAGCATCCGTTGTTGGACGAAGAGGTCCACGACGCCGCCATGCGGGGAAGCGCCGTCGCCCTGTGGGCCATCACGACGGACGGGTACGAGAGGGACCTGGCCGACCTGGAACCGGAGCAGCCCGAGGAGGCCTGCCGCCGCGCCGCCGACGCCGGACGGAGCCAGGCCCTGGAAGCGCCGGCCGAACGCCGTTCCGCCGACCCGCACTGGGCCCAACTGCTGTGCTACGGCCTGGAACCCGACGGCCGTCCCTCCCCGCCCTGGACCTGACCGGGCGGCGTGCCTCCGGAGTGCCCGGCGGACGGCCTCGCCGGGGACCCGCACCCTGCACCCCGCACCCCGCACTCGGGGGCCCGGCACCCGGGGGCCCGGCACCCGGGGGCCCGGCACCCGGGGGCCCGGGAGTCCTGAGTGCCCGGCAGCCGTCAGGAGACGCGCTTGAGCTGCCAGGAGTTCTTGTCGAAGCTCGGCACCGAGGAGTACTGGCACCCGGAGCTGTAGAAGGTGCTCACGATCGTCCAGCCGACCGGCGGCCAGGTGGAGGCGCAGGCGTTGACCACGGTGCCGACCGGGTAGCCGGTGAGCTGCATGATCTTCTTGGTGTTGGGGTTGAAGCCGGAGCCGCAGCCGGCGCTGTTCCACCACTGGACGTCCACGAAGCCGTCCGGGGTGAGCGACGACGAGCAGATCGTGCTGGTGCTGCCGGGTGCGGCCTGGGCGGTGCCCATGGTGAGGGTGAGGGCGGCGGCGGTACAGCCGAGGGTCAGGACGGCGGCGCGAAGGCGGGTCACGGAAGCGGCTCCTCTCGGGCGACGCGGCGGGTCCGCGTCAGGGCCCATTCCTACCGGTACGAATAACCCTTCGAACAGTGCCTTTCCGGCCCGACCGGCGGCGCGTTCTCGCCCCCTCTCCTTCGGACCCGGGCCTCAGCCCACCCGGTCGAGGACGGACGCCAGCGCGGCGCGCAGCTGTTCGTCCTCGCGGATCATCGCGTGGTCGGCCCCGGAGACGACCAGGCGGCGGTCCCCGGTGGCGAGCGCGGTCAGCCGGCCGTGCTGCTGCGGCGTCAGGGCGGCGGAGCCGAGCGCCCGCAGGGCGTCGCAGGCGCCCTTGAGGTCGGCGCGGGTCTCGGCCGAGTGCAGCGCCGCCTCGGCGAGCCGGGCGCGGTCGAGGCCCGCCGGGTCGGCGACGGCGAGCAGCCCGAGGACGGCCGAGGGTGCCTGGGCCGGGTCGTCGAGGAGGGCTTCGAGCCGGGCGGTCAGCGGGCGCCCGGCCGGGCCGAGCGCGGCGATCTCGCGGGCGGCGCGGGCGGCCGTCCAGTGGAACCACGGCCGGCCCCCGCTGTTGTCGAACACCGAGGCCAGTACCGGGAGGACCTCGGCCGCTTCCCCGGTGATCCGCCACAGGGCGAGCGCCAGGGCGAGGTCGGTTTCCACCGCCGGCGTGGTGGCGCGGTCGGTGGTGCGGCCGAGCGCCGTCCGCAGGGCCGGGGTGAGGCGGGCGGCCGCCGGGCCGAGGCCGGCCACGGCGCGGGCGCCCTCGGCGGCGCCGCGCACACCGGTGGCGAGCGCCGCCTCGGCGGCGGCGAACAGCGGTCCGGTCTCACCGGTCAGCCCGTGCAGCGCCTGCGCCACGAACAGCTTCCCGGCGCCGGCCCGCAGGGCGGTGGCGGCCTGCTCGCGCTGCTCCGGCCCGATGTCGGCGGCGACGGCGGTGATCGCGGTGGCGGCGTACTGGAACCGGGGCAGGACGGCGCACAGTTCGGGCAGCGCCTCGACGGCCCGCGGGCCCCATTGCCGCAGCAGGTGGACCAGCCCGGCGGTGTCGTTGTGGTCCTCGGTCGTCGAGCAACCGCAGTCCTTGCACCCCTCGGGACGCTCCAGCGCCTTGGCGGCCAGGCGGGCGCGGACCGCGGGGAACAGCTCCGGGTCGAACGGGAAGGGCGCATCGGCCGGGGCGTGGGACCCGGTGGCGCACTGCATGGCACGCGGGCGCCGGCCGAGGGCCCGGGCCAGCAGCGGGGCGGCGGCCTGGGGCGCCACCAGGACGAGCGCGGCGAGGGCCTGGTCGGCCGCCTCGTCGTCCGGCTGCGCGGCGAGTTCGGCGAGGACGGGCGCGGCCTCGGCGGCGGCCGGGCCGAGCTTGCCCAGCAGCCGGGCGGCCGCCCAGTCGGCGGCGAGCGGGGCGACCGCGGGGATCAGCCACCGCGGGGCGCCGCGGGACAGGGTGCAGGCGAGGTCGGCCGCCCACAGGGCCTCGGCCCGCACCTCGGGGCACTCGTCGCGCAGGGCGGCGTCGAGCAGGGCGAGGGCACTGTCTCGGTCGGCGTCCGTGTCCCGCTCCAGCAGGATCCCGACGATCGTGCGCAGCGGCTCCCGGTGCTCGTCCGCGTAGCCGGACCTGGCCGTCTCGCGCGCGGGCAACAGGCCGAGGACGGCGTCACGGTGCGCGGCGAGCCACGGTTCCCCGGCGTCCAGGGCGGTGAACACGGCGGCCAGGCGCAGCGGCGCGGGCGTGTGCGGGCCGAGCAGGGCGCGGGCCTCGGCGAGGGCGCCCGCGCGGTCCAGCCGGCCGTACGCGGTGAGGAGTTCGGCCCGGACGGCGGGGTCGGTCTCGGCGGCCAGGCGGGCCCGGACGGCGGGCAGGGCGGTGCCGGTGTCCCGGGTGTGGCCGACCGTCCAGCCGGCCGCCTGCCGGACGGCGGCGTCCTCGTCGGTCAGCAGCGTTATGAGCAGCGGCAGTTGGGCGGTGACGGCGGCCCGGACGGCGCCCGGCTCGACGTCGTACTCGTCCTCGCTCTGGGCGAGGCGGCCGAGCAGTCGGAGCGCGTCGACGCTCTGCCGGCCGCAGGCGGCGATCCGGGCGAGGTACGGGGCGGCGTCGACGCTGGCCGTGTACACGGTGCCCTGGTGCACGATCGAGCCGTACAGCTCGTCCAGTGCCTCCTCGGCGTCCTCACCGCCCTCGGCGAAGGCGCGCAGCAGCCCGGGCAGGTCCTCGGCGGGGCCGTAGGCGTGGTTGACGGCGGCCCAGGGGTGGGCGTCGAGCCCGGCGAGGGCGGTGGTGAGCTCCATGGCCGTGATCTTCGCAGGGACCTCCGACATCCGCTCGGACCAGCTGCCGCAGGCGGGCCCCGGGCCGGGATGAGGTGGTGGTTCAGAGCCAGCCGCGCCGGCCCGCTTCGAAGCCGGCCTCGAAGCCGCCGCGGTCACCGGGACCGTCGACGCTGTCGGGCCCCGGCCTCCTCCGACCCGATCGCGGTCATTCCACACGGTCACGTGCACGGCCAATAGGTCACTTTCCCGAAACCGAGGAACAGCAACTCCCGTGAGACTGAACCTCGCTGCTGCATCCGTCGGCCCCGTCTGCTGCGCCCGGGACCGCGGCCCCGGGCGCAGCAGACCCGCTCGCCGCGGTCCGCGCCATCCTGCGCCCCGTTGTGCCGGTGCTGGGCGGCCGTCAGGTCGCCGTGGAGGTCGCCCAGGCACCGGTAACGGGGACTCGTGAACCCGGTTCAGCGTCGTCGGAACCTTCCTCGGGTGGCCCCGGTCAGCGGGGGATCCGGTTGTCGGTCGCCAGCACGTCGCCCGGCACCGTCGAGCCCACCTGGCGCCGCAGCGCGCCGATCGCCGGATCGGAGATGGAGACCGTGAGCCGGTAGGGCGGCTGGCCGGTGATGGTGTTGTGCGAGTCGGTCGGCGCCGCCAGGCGCTGCTGGACGGCGAAGCCGTCGAAGCCCGGGCACAGGGCCTCGACCGGGAGGGTCACCTCTACGGAGGCGCCGTTCTCGGGTCCGACGTGGACGGTGCCGCCCGCGTCGGACGGGGCGTCGTCGTCGTGTGTGAGCGGGAGCCCGTGGGCCCCGCCGACCAGGCCGTCCGGGCCCTCGATCTCCACCGCCACGCCCTGCGGACCGAGCGGCGCGGACAGGTCCAGTGCGCGGTCGCCGGCGCCCGGACCGAGCCCCAGACCGATGGTGAAGTGCCCGGGGTCCTTCGCCGAGGTACGTGAGAACCCGTAGGAGCCGAGGACGAGTTGCGGTCCCGGCGGTGGGGCGTCCGACTGTGGTCCGGCGGCGAAGGTGAAGGATGCGGGCGCCGGCTCGAAGTGGTGGAAGCCCTTGGTGCCGCACCTGGTGCCGTCGGAGACCCCGCCGCCGGGCAGCGCGACGTCCGCGGTCGGCCGGGGCGATGCGGGCACGGCCTGCGGGTCGCGCGCCGCCAAGCCGTCCCTGTTCAGCAGACCGGCTGGGTCCGTTCCGACCGCGACGGCCAGCAGCGCCGCGAAAGCGGTGACCGCGATCAGCGCGGTGCGCCGGCGTCCGGGCCGGGTCCACCGTGAGCGGGCCGCGTCGGAAGCCGCCCCAGGTGCCCAGCGGCGGCCTCCCGGGTCCACCGGCGGCTCCTCCCGCCACTGCGCGGCGAGCATCCGGGTCCGGGCGGTCGGCTCCTTGACGGCGGCGTCCCTGATGAAACGCTCGTCCAGGACGAGTCCCTCGAACGGGTCGGGTGTCGCCCCGCCCGGCGCCATTGGCTCCGGCTCACGGGAAGGGGGCTGCTGGGGTTCCTCGGCGGTCGGCACGGCGCCAGTATGCCCGCCCGTTCGGACACACCGACCGGCGAGGTTACCCGGGACGCCCTGCGGCTTGGACACCGACGGTCACTCAGCCGTCGGGCGTCCCCCGTCACCGGCACCGGGCGCAACACCGCATTCCGCGCGAAGGTCCGTGACAACGACCCGGCTCGCCCCGACCAAGAGCCGGCCGGCCGGCCGGTGCTCCGGTCGGCCGGGCCGCGGTGCCTTGCCCGCGCGGCTCTGCGGAAGGCCGAAGGACACCTGCCCGCCGTCGGTGACGGCCAGGAGCTCGGACATCCTCCTGAGAGGTCCGAGCCCCGTCGTCTGACGGGATCGAGGGCGACGGGTGGTGCGCTCCCCGCCGCACCTGTGCCCGCGACGCGGTTACTGGAACTGCCGATGACGTCGGCGCGGGCGCGCAGCTCGGCGTAGTTGTCACCGCCGTAGGCGAATTCGGCCGAGACGTACTTGCCGTTGGCGTTCGACTTGATGGCGTAACCGGCGCCGCTGGGCTCGAGGGTGAACTGCTCGAAGCCTGCCACGACGTCGGCGCGGGCGCGCAGCTCGGACCGTCATCTCGTCTCCTTCGGCGCGGCCACCCGGTCCGCGAGCGAGCCGGGCCGCCGCGAGTGGGCGTGCGCCCGCGGCGCGTGTGCGTGATGTGCGAGCGGCCCTCACCCGTTCGGGCGATGGGCCCTGCTGTGGGTGATTTCTACCTTGTCAGAGGCACATTCCATCGCCTTCGTTCGGGAGGAAGCATGCCAACCCCGCGTACCGGTCTCACTGCCACCGCGGCCGTGCTGCTCGTGGGCGCCATGACCGTGGTGACTGCGCAGAGCAACGTGAGCGCGGCCCCGGCCGCACCGGGTGCGGACAGGGGGATCGCGAAGCTGCACACGATCGTCGACCTGCCGCCCGGCAGGTGGACCGACACCCCGTTGGAGGTCACGCTTCCCCGGGCGGGTACGTACGAGCTCGACGCGGACGTCCGCGGACGCCTCCAGGGCACGGCGCCGCTGAACGTGTTCATGAGCGCGCGGCTGTGGAACGTCACCTCCGGCGCCGAGGTGCCGGAGAGCGAGCGGCTCGTGTACCAGATCATCGACGAGAAACCGCACCCGGGCACCGCCGTCGACGGCGGTAACGCGACTGCGCCGATCAGCGAGCTGATCAGGGTCAGCGGGCCGACGACGATCCGGCTGCAGGCGCAGGAGACCAACGCCGTCGGGGCGGCCGCTATCGCGCAGGTCTACTCCGACGGCGTTGGCTTCACCGCGCTCCGCTACGACCGGGTCGGCCCCTGATACCGGCGCTTCTCGATCAAGCAGCACGGTCTCGGCGGCGGTATCAGGGCCCTGCGGCGCCATGCACGCGGATCCCGTCGGCTTGTGTGAACAGGCCGCGCCCGATTGTCCGAGTCGCGTCAACCAGCATGTCCGCCGTCAATCAGCATGTCCGCCGTCAGCCGGGATGTCCGCTGGCGGGTGGCTACCTCGGGAGTTATCGTGCGCACACGAATCCTGCCTGTCGCGACCGCAGCCGCTGCTCTCATCATGGTCCAGCCAGGCCTCGCCATGGCGGCGGGCGACCCCAGCACCACGGTCACGTTCACCGTCACGTCCGGCGCATTGACGCTGTCGGTACCGGCCAGCGCCGTCCTCGGCTCGGGAGCGCCCGGCACCACGATCAGCGCGGCGATCGGTCCCTGTACCGTCACCGACGACCGCGCCCTCGCCTCGGCCTCCTGGACGGTGACCGCGGCGGAGACGGACTTCGTGAACGGTGCGTCGACGATTCCCGCCACCGACGCCACCTACTCGCCCGGGACGGTGACGACGACCGGTACCATCACCGTCACCCCAACGACCGTGACGCTGAGCAACGCCGCGCAGACGGTACTCACCGGGAGCAGCGGTGTCGGGGACAACACCGCGTCCTGGGACCCGACAGTCGCCGTCAACGTGCCCGCCGCCGCCGTCGCCGGTACCTACACCGGAACGCTGACCCAATCCGTTGCCTGACGGAAGGAAGGGTGTGCGCCGGTACTGGGTTCTCCTGCTGATGCTGGCCTTCGTGCAGGCCGCCGGGGTGATGCCGGCGGCGGGGCACGGGGCGCCCGGGGCGCCCTCGCCCCAGGACCCGGCTGCGGGCAGGACCATCGGCATCAAGCTGCTCGACGCTCCGGAGAACCGCCGTGCCGATCCCAGGGCGCACACCTACATCGTCGACCACGTCGCACCCGGCTCGACCATCGAGCGGCGGGTGGAGATCACCAACAAGTCGTCCACACCGATGCACGTCAACGTCTACGCCGCGGCAGCCACCATCGCGAAGGGTGAGTTCACCTTCGCGCCGGAGCACACCCCCAACGAGCTGACCGGCTGGACATCACTCGACACGGCGGACCTTGAGCTCGCGGCCTCCGAAACGGCGCGGGTACGCACCATCATCCAGGTGCCCAGGGGCGCCGCCGCCGGGGAGCGATACGGCGTCATCTGGGCGCAGACAAGCACCCCCACGGACCGCTCGCACAACCTGACGGTGCTGGGCCGGGTGGGCGTCCGCATGTACATCGACGTCGGTCCCGATGGTGAGCCACCCTCGGACTTCAAGATCGAGCGGCTCTATCCGACCCGAGCCCGCGACGGGCGAGGAGAGGTTCGCGCCCGGATCCACAACACGGGGGGCCGCGCCCTGGACATCAGCGGGGCACTCTCCCTCTTCGACGGGCCGGGCGGACTGCACGCCGGACCGTTCTCGGCCGCCAAGGGCACCACACTGGCTCCGGGCGACCTCGCGGATGCGGTCGTCCCGCTGGACGCACCGCTGCCGAACGGCCCGTGGGCCGCGGAGCTCACGCTCAAAAGCGGCCTGGTCGAGCACACCACCCGCGCCACCATCACCTTCCCGACGACTCCCGGTAGCGTCGGAGCGGTCGCCGCGTCGGTCGCCCAGCAAGGGCACCTGCCCACCCCCGCGGTCGCCGGGCTCTCAGTCCTCGCCCTCACCGCTCTGTGCCTTCTGCTCTCCAGGTTCCTCCGGCGCCGCCGATGACCACTCCAACCAGGCCCCGCCCCCGCAGTCGGCTGATCTGCTTCGTGAGCGACGCATGACGGTCCTCATCAAGCGCGTCACCGCTCCTTCTGCGCCGGCGCCATCCTCGCCGGCGCTCCGGCCCCGGCACACCACTTGCCCACCCGCTGTGTTTGTCGACTCCGTGTGCTCGCCACGATCACCGTCGTGTTGTATTCGCGAGCCCACCTGCGGAAGCGTAAAGAAATGTTCATGTCACGGTGAGTACCTACGGCTCGTCATCGACGGTTGGGAGCAGAGATGTCGGTGTTCAAACATGAGAGAGGGCGGGCCGGAGCAAACCGCGGCACGGGAGGTATGGGCGGCATGTTTCGATTGTGGCTGCGGGTAGGGGCCCGCAAGACGGGGGCAGTCACGCTAACCGGGCTGGCCGTCCTGGCGGTCGTCCTGGCCACAGCCTGGACCGCCACGGTTCAGCGCACCCACGTCGCCCAGGTCAACGACGGGACGGTGCCGATGACCGACGCCTTCACCGCCGGCCTCACCAAACCCAGTGGCACCGCCACCACTGACCCCGGCAGCACCGGCCTCACATTTACGGTCACCCCCGCCGTGACCACCACGTTGACGGCCTCCCCGACCCCGTCGCTCTTCGGGCACCCGGTCACGCTCACCGACACCGTCTGCCCCAACTCCACCACGATCCCGACCGGCACCGTCACCTTCACCGACGGCGGCGCCACCCTGGGCACCGCACCACTGACCCCCGGCGGAGGCGACCACTGCGCCCAGGCCCACCTGACCTGGTCGAATCTGCTGCCCGGCAGCCACACCCTGACCGCCCAGTACAGCGGCGACGCCACCTATCCGGCCCCCGCCGCGGAGAGCGCCACCCAGACGGTCAACTGCACGCGCACCGTCACCGGCTCCGTGGCCAGCGTCGTCGCCACCGGTGAGAGCACGTGCATCCTCAACGCCACCGTCCGCGGCAGCGTCACGGCCGGGGCGGGCACCGCCCTGTTCATCGGCAACTCCACCGTCCAGGGCAGCATCACCTCTTTCGGCTCCACCCTGGTCGGGGTGTGCGGCACCACCGTCACCGGCTCCCTCACCGCCACCGGAGCAAGCAGGTTCGTCGTCATCGGCGATCCCGGCGACGACCACTGCGCCGTCAACCAGATCCAGTCGTCGGTCCAGCTGAGCAACAACACCGGCGGTCTGGAGGTCGTCGGCAACCACATCGGCGGATCCCTGATGGTCACCGGCAACACCGGCACCGGGCCCTTCCCCGAGGACAACCGCCCCGAGATCGAAGGCAACACCATCGGAGGTTCCCTGTCCTGCTCGGGCAACACCCCGCCCCCCACCAACGACGGCCACCCCAACACCGTCACCGGCATCCGTACCGGCCAGTGCAGCACCCTGTAACCCACCCGGCCGGGCATCCCGCCTCCGGGTAAACCTGTCGTGCCCGCGCCCGCTGCCGCACTCCACGCAGCGGACGCGGGCATGCGGTGGCGGAGCAGGGGAAATCCGGCTCGGCCGTGCATCTGGCGCATGATCACGGGGGGACGGTCGGATGGAATCTCCCTCCGAAGCAGGGAGAAGAGCGCGGGTTTTTTCTCAGGGCTGGTCCAGCTCGGGGTCACGGCAGGGAATCTGCTGATCAGGTGCCTGCTTTCGATTCCCGACTTCTTCCCCCTGGGCCGGTGGATCGCCCGGCTGTGCCGAGTGCGCTGCTGGGTCAGGGGCGGTGGGTCAGGCCGGAGTGCCAGTACTCGTGCAGGTCCCAGCCCGTGCCGGGTCCCCGTAGTACGGTGCGCTCGTCCAGTAGTGTGCGGGCCTGCCTATAGGAGAGGCGGGCGGCCTGGAGGACCCGCCGCACCGCTCGATCGTGGTCGTCAGCGCGGGCAGTCACCTGCGGGTCCTGCTCGGATCGGTCGCGACCGCCACCGCGTGGTGCCTGCTGCTGACGGTGGCCGGTCTGGTGCTGCCGCCGGCCCTGCTCGTGGCCGTACCGACCGCGTTCCTCACCTTCCTCGCCTCCCAGACGGCCCTGGGCCCGCACGGCGTCGAGCTGAGCCATCCCGGAGCGCTGCGCGCCGTCCTCGGGGCCTGCCTCCACCTGACCCTCATGTGCCTGTTCTCGCTGGGCATCGCGACGATGCTGCGCAGCACGGCGCTCTCGCTCTCGCTGCTGTTCGCCTTCACCTTCGTGCTCTCGCCGGTGGCCAACACCATCCCGGCGCTGCGTACCGCCGCCTGCTACCTGCCCGACCACGCCGGTGCCGAGGTCATGAAGGCCGATCCGGGCCCCAGCCCAGGAACGGGTCTGCTGGTCCTCGCGGCCTGGGCGACGGCGGCCCTGCTGGCCGGCTACCTCACGCTGCGCGGCCGTGACGGCTGAATCGGACTCATTCATCTGGTCATGACTCCACAGAGAGTGGATCAGAACCTCACAGAGTGGCCAGGGCTTTGGTGGGTGTGAGGCGGGCGGCTTTGGTGGCGGGGTAGAGGCCGGCTGCGGCGCCGATGGCGAGGGCGCCGGTGAGTCCGCCGGCGATGGCGGCGGGCGGGATGACGGGTGGCCAGTGCTGGGCGAGGACGTAGGCGAGGGTGGCCACCACGCCGAGGAGGGTGCCGGCCAGGCCGCCGAGAGCGGACAGGGCGATGGACTCGGTCAGGAACTGGGCCCGGATCTGGCGGCCGTTGGCGCCCAGGGCACGGCGCAGTCCGATTTCGCGACGGCGTTCGAGGACGGAGATGACCATGGTGTTGGCCACTCCGATGCCGCCGACGAGCAGCCCGATCGCGGCCAGGCCGAGGAACAGCGCAGAGTAGGTGCTCTGGGTGGCGCGTTTGGCCGCGAGGGCGTCGGAGGGGCGGCTGATCTGGACCATGCCCGGCAGCTGGGGGTTGACGGTGGTGGGCAGGACCGCGCGGACGGCCTCGATGGCGTCTTCCCGCGCTTTGAGATAGATGACGGTGGGATGTCCGTCGAAGCCGAGGGCGTGCTGGGCGGTGTCCCAGCCGACCATGACGGAGCGGTCGATGTCGGGGGACAGGGGGGTGGAGTTGAGGATGCCGATGAGGGTGAACCAGCGGGAGTTGATGAAGATCTGGGGGGTCGGGGCGGCGGGGTCCAGCCGCGTGATGCCGAGGCGGGTGGCGGCGACCGAGCCGAGGACGGCCGTGGGGAGCTGGTCGGTGGCGGGAGTGAGGAACTGTCCGGACATGAGGGTGGCGTTGACGAGCTGGGGGAGGTTGTCCTGGGCAGCGAGGACGGTGAGGCCGGTGTAGTCGTGGGGGTCGGCGTGGTCGTTGCGGTGGACGGTGGCGTGGGTGTTGGCGACGGCGGTGACGGCGGTGACGGGGCCGATCCGGGCGGCCATGGCGGGTGCCTGGGTGGGCAGCAGGACGGGCGGCTGCTGGCCTGGGACGGGTACGACCTGCAGCATGTTCGTTCCCATGGCGGTGAGCCGGTTCATCAGGGCCTGCTGGCTGGAGGCGGGGATGCCGGTCACGATGATCAGGGTCGCGATGCCGATGGAGATGCCCAGGGCGGACAGCGCCGCACGCAGTTTGCGGGTGCGGATGCCGAGCAGGCCGACCAACAGCAGGTCCAGTGGTGACAGTCGTACCGGGCGGGTTCGGGGGTCGAGGTCCGCGCGCGCCCGGTGGTGGCCGGCGCGGCGACCGGCTCGCCGGCCGGTCGGCCCCAGGCCGGAGTGCGCGGAGGGTGTGGGCTCGTGGCCATGGGCGGGCGGTG
Organism: Kitasatospora sp. NPDC001660; assembly: GCF_053596725.1. Lineage (NCBI taxonomy): Bacteria > Bacillati > Actinomycetota > Actinomycetes > Kitasatosporales > Streptomycetaceae > Kitasatospora > Kitasatospora sp. NPDC001660. The sequence goes on from NZ_JBSFGU010000023.1 coordinate 75,574, forward strand.
TGGTGGTGTGGGTCACGGGTGGTGGTCTTCTCGTGCGGTGTCGGTCACGATCCGGCCGTCGCGGATCTCGATGCGGCGCGGGAGCCGGCGGGCGATGTCCCGGTCGTGGGTGATGAGCGCGATGGTGGTTCCCTCGGCGTTCAGGCTGACGAGGAGGTCGAGGACAGCGGTGCCATTGGCGGTGTCGAGTGCCCCGGTGGGCTCGTCGGCAAGCACCAGGGCCGGTTGGTTGACCAGGGCGCGGGCGATGGCGACGCGCTGGCGTTCCCCGCCGGAGAGCTGGTGGGTCTGGTGGCCTGCGCGGTGGGCCAGGCCCACCCGGTCGAGCGCCTCGAGGGCGAGGGGGCGCCTTCGGTGACGTCGCACGCCCGCGTAGAGCAGTCCGGTGGCGACGTTCTCCGCGGCGGTCAGGGCATCGGTGAGGTGGAACTGCTGGAACACGAAGCCCAGCCAGCGGCCCCGCAGTGCCGACAGACGGCGGTCGCTGAGCGCCGCCACCTCCTGCCCCGCGATCTCGATCGTGCCGCTGGTGGGGTGGTCGAGGGTGCCCATGATGTTGAGCAGAGTGGACTTGCCCGACCCGGACGGCCCGGCGATGGCCAGGAGTTCTCCTTCGTCGATGGTCAGTGAGACGTCGTCGAGCGCGGTGACACCGGGGTAGGCCATGGTGGCGTGGTGGACGGCGAGGACAGGGGTCATGAGGTGGTCACCACCCGCAGGCCTTCGGTGATGCCGGTTCCGCTGATCTCCACGAGGCCGTTGGCGAACAGTCCGGTCTGGACGCGCAGGAGTTGTCCGTCGGCGCGCTGGACGGCGTAGCCGCCCTGGCTGACGGCGAGGAGTGCGCCAACGGGGACGGCGAGGACCTTCTGCCGGGTCTGGGTGGTGAAGTGGGCCTGTACGGGGGCGGAGTCCAGGTGGGCGGCCGCGGTGGGGTCGTTGAGGGAGAGCGTGACGTTGACAGTGGCTCCGCCGCCGGGGGTGCCGCCTCCGCTCCCTCCGTTGGGACTGGCTTGGGCGGCGGTGCTGACCTGGGCGACGCTGCAGGCGAGGGTGGTGTTGTCGGGCAGGGTGACGCTGACCTGGTCTCCGTTCTTCATGGAACTGGTGTCGGTGGAGGTGACCGGGACGGTGATGACCTTGTCGGTGCCGGTGACGGTGAGCAGCGCGCTGGTGGCCGGGTCGCCGGCGTGGGCGGGGACGGCGCTGATCCGTACGGCGCCGGGCAGTACCGCGATGTCGCCGACGTTGAGGCTGCCGGTGGCGGGCAGGCCGGCCTTGGCCTGCCAGCGCTTGATGGCGTCGATCAAGGCGCTGGTGAGCACGCCGTCGCCTTGCCGGACCTCGACCACGGAGGGCGTCGCGGCCGCCGGCGGCGGGGTGGCCGGCGTACCGGCCGACGCCGGCGCGGACGCCCCGGACGCCCCGGAAGCGGCGGGAGCGGACGGGCCGGGGCCGGCCTGTTGCCTGGACGCCCCGGACGACGCGCCAGGGGCTGCGCCGGGGGCGGGTTGCTGGGTGACACGGGTGCCGGGCGCGGGTTGGTCGCCGATGCTGTAGCCCAGTGCCTTGAGGTTGTCCGCGACGGTCTTCACGTCCCGGCCGACCAGACCCGGGGTGTCGAGGGCCCGGAACAGGGGAGTGGCTCCGTAGAACAGCGGCACGGGCCGGTCGTTGACGCGGTACAGCTCCTGGCCCCTGATCACGGTGGCGCCCGCGGCGGGCAGCGAGGTGACCAGTCCGGGTCCGCCGCCGCTGACGCCCTGGGGGCCGCCATAGCCGAGGGTGCCGTTGAGGGTCTGGGTGTCGGCCAGGTCGGTGCGCACGACCTGGGTGGTGGCCACCGAGGTGTCCGCGGCCGCGGCGCGTGTGCTGGGACGCTGATGCGCCTGATGGATCAGGACGCCGGGGATGGCCAGGCCGGCAGCCAGGCAGGGAAAGGTCAGCAGGGCTATCCGCTTGGCGCGGCCGCGCTTGGTCGGCTGGGCGTCGTCGTTACTTGTGCGCACCGAAGGTCTCCATCAGGCACTGCTGGGAAATGTCGCCCCAGTTGCTCGGCATCGGCTCGTTGAAAGACGGGAACCGCCCGTCGGGGGAGACCTCGGTCTTCAGGCCGTGGGCGTTGTCGCAGTTGATCTCGGCCCGCAGGTCGTCCTGGAAGTGCGGGTTCTTGTCCGGGTCCGTCTCCACCGGCTCGAGCGGCTGCTTCGAGCGGCAGGCGTTGTAAGCCGCCGGGTTCTCGGCGTAGCTGTCGTTGTTGGTCAAGGGGACACCCGTATATCCAGGAGGATGATGAGGCGACATCGGGAAGCCGTGCTGCGCCAGACACTGGTAGAACGCCTGGAGAAACTGCTGCTTCTCCTCGGGGGACGTGTCCAGCCGCAGCTGAGGCCGTCCGGGGTCCGGGTCCGCCGACGGCGATCCACCGCCGGGGCCGGTGCTGGATGGCTGGGGGAGGGAGGCGACGTTCTGCCCGCCCGGTGCTGCGGATCCGCCGGAGCCGGGGGCGTCGCAGGCGGTGAGCCCCAACGCCAGGACCAGTGCGCCGAAGGCCGTCCAGGTGCCGCGGCGCGCTCGCCGCCGCCCGGGCCAAGGGCCGGCAAGGCCGGTGGGGTGCTGGATCTTCGACATGCCGTCACCCTGCCCCGGCGATATGAAGATCCTGTCAGGCCTCGATCAGCATCTCGTCAGCCCGCCGCCGCGCCCTTAGAGTCGGGCACATGTGCGCAGATGTCCTGATCGCCGAGGACGATCCGAAACAGGCCGAGCTGATCGGCCTGTACGTGGAACGCGAGGGCCACACCGCCCGCATCGTCCACAACGGGCGTGAGGCCCTCGACGAGTTACGCCGCCGCGAGCCGGACCTGGTGGTGCTGGACGTGATGATGCCGCTGATCGACGGCCTGGACGTGTGCCGCATCCTGCGCACCGAATCGGACCTTCCCGTGTTGATGCTCACTGCCCGCAGCACCGAGGAGGACCTGCTCCTCGGCCTCGACCTCGGCGCCGACGACTACCTGACCAAGCCCTACAGCCCCCGCGAACTCATGGCCCGGATCCGTGCCCTGCTGCGCCGCACCCGACACACGGCCGCCGACCCGCACCCGGTACTGCACGCCGGCTCGCTGAGCGTGGACCCGCTCCGCCACACCGCGCACCAGGGCGAGCGTGAAGTGTGCTGCACCCCGGGAGAGTTCGAGATCCTCGCCGCCATGGCGGCCGAGCCGAACCGCGCCTTCACCCGGCGCCAGCTGCTCCTGCGGGTCTCCGGCTTCGACCGCTACATCAGCGAACGCACCATCGACGTGCACATCCTCAACCTCCGCAAGAAGCTGGAGCCCGACCCGCGCCGGCCCGTCCACCTCGTCACGGTCTTCGGCATCGGCTACAAGCTCACCACCGCCACCAGCCGGCCCGTAGACGTCCGTGTCCGCTGACATCCCGCTGCGCCGGAGCCTGATGACGCGGCTGCTCGCGTGCTCGGTGCTGATCGCCCTGTGCTCGATCGCCGCGACGGCCTGGCTGGCGGTGCACTCCACCACCACCGCCATTCAGCAGCAGCAGGGACAGGTCGTCGCCGACGACGCGAGCATCTACGACACCCTGCAGGGCTACGCCGCCACGCACCCCGACTGGAGCCAGGTCGCGGGCACGGTGCGCGAGCTGGCCGCCCGTACCGGCCGCAGGATCGCCCTGACCACGCCTGATCATCAGCCGCTCGCGGACTCCGCCCCGGTACCTTCGCCGCTGCCGGCCCGGTCCTCGGCGGTCCTGGACCCGTTGCGGACCGATCCGGCGCTCGCCGCCACCTCGCAAGGACCGCAGGCTCCCGCGGCGGATTCGGACGGGATCGACCCCCGCGCGGTGGGCCCCTATCTCCTACCCGCCGCCGACCGTGACCAGCTCCACACCATCGCCCAGAAGATCGGCACCTGCCTGACCAGCCACGGCGTCTCCTTCACGACGACCGACCAACCCAGCGGCCGCCCGGCGGTGGCGCTCGCCAGCCAGGACGGCCTCCTGCGGGCCAGGCCGCCGACGACTGCGGCCTGGCCACGCTGGCCCGGCCCACACCCACCGAACAGCAAGCCCTGAACCGTCTCGACATCCTGATCGCCGACTGCTTCGCGCACCAGCACCTGCCTCCGCTGCGCATCGGCACCGACTTCGAGCCCCTCGCCCCGCACTTCCCCGACGCCGCGGCCGTGCACTCCTGCATCGACCAGGGCCGCCGCCAACAACTCGCCGACTACACCGCCCCCGCCGCCCTCCTCTACATCACCGGCCACACCACCTCGGACACCCGTTCGTTCCAGCCGTCCGCGGCCGCGACCTGGCGGATCGTCACGGTCACCGCCCTCGTCCTCCTGCTGGCCGTCACCGTCACCGTCACCGTCGGCGCCCGCCTGGTCAGGCCCCTGCGCGCGCTCACCCGCGCCGCGCTGCGCCCCGAGCACCTGCACCAGCGGGTCCCGGTTACCACCCGCGACGAGATCGGGCACCTGGCCGCCGCGTTCAACGACCAGAGCGAACGCCGTGAACGCGCCGAGGAGCAGCGCAAGGCACTGGTCAGCGACATCGCCCACGAACTGCGCACCCCGCTGACCAACATCCGCAGCTGGCTGGAGGCAGCCCAGGACGGCATCGCCGTCCCCGACGCCGCCTTCACCGCCTCCCTGCTGGAGGAGGCCCTGCTGCTGCAGCACATCATGGACGACCTCCAGGACCTGGCCGCCGCCGACGCCGGCCCCCTTCGCCTGCACCCCGAGCTTCTCGACCTCGACCAGTTCCTGGCCCAGGTAGCGGCCGCGCACCGCGGCCGCGCTCACGCCGCAGGCATCGCACTGACCGTCCGGACCGGAGAAAGCCTGGTGCTGACGGCCGACCCGCAGCGGCTGCGCCAGATCCTCGGCAACCTGCTGTCCAACGCGCTGCGCCACACGCCGGCCGGCGGGCAGGTGGAGGTGGGGGCTCACCGGGACGGCGCCGAGGTGGTCGTCGAGGTCAGGGACACGGGCAGCGGTATCGCCCCTGAGGATCTTGCGCGGGTGTTCGACCGCTTCTGGCGCGCGGAGAAGTCCCGTAACCGCCGCAACGGCGGCAGTGGCCTGGGGCTGGCCATCGTCCGCCAGTTCACCGAGGCTCACGGCGGTACCGTCGCCGTGCGCAGCGCCCCGCAGGCCGAGACGGTGTTCACCCTGCGTCTGCCGGCCCGCACGTCCGCGGGCGCGTGGCGGCCTTGAGTCCAGTCCCGCCGAGGGCCCTGACGGCCTTGTCTGCCAGTGCCCCCACCTCCACCAGCGGTTCGCCGAGGGCCACACCATCGCCCGGCGCCTGTTCGAGGAGATCCGACAGCGCGGCTACCCGGGCCAGGAGCAGATCGTGCGCGTCCACGTGCGCCGGCTGAGGGAGGCGTTCCCCAATCAGGATCCGCCCCGACGCAAGCCCTCCGTCAGGGACGTGACCAGCTGGACCACCGCCCCGACCGCCTCCGCGACGATGACGCCCGGCAACTCAAGGAGCTCCTCGCCCGAGTCCCTGTGCCGGCCACCACCGCCGAGCACGTCAGGGCCTTCGCCGAGCTGGTGAACGACCGCCGACAGGCCCGACCGCCGACTGATCCGGCCGCCGCTCGCCCACGGACCGCTCCACCCTGAACCGGCCGGCGTCCGCATCCGTCTGACAGCTGTGCGGGCCGACGGCCCGGAATTACGGAAAGGGGCTGCCTGGATGAAGGAGTGTCAGGTGCTGGTCGGACGCGAGCCGGAGCTGGAAGAGCTGACCGGGTTGCTGGATGCCGCGCGCGGGAACCGCAGCGGAGCCGTGGTACTGCGCGGATCCGCCGGCATCGGCAAGAGCGCGCTCCTGGGGCGACTGGCCCGGGAGGCACAGCCTGATGTGCGGGTGCTGACCGCCACCGGTGTGGAGTGCGAGGTCGAGCTGCCGTTCGCGGCCCTGCATCAGTTGCTGCGGCCGCTGCTGCCCTTGCTGCACCGGCTGCCGCAACCGCAGGCGGCGGCCCTGAGCGGAGCCTTCGGCATGGGTCCAGGACCGGTCGACCGGTTCGTGGTGGCCCTGGCCGCACAGACCCTGTTCTCGGTGGCGTCCGAGGAGACCCCGTTGCTGCTGCTCGTGGACGACGCCCACTGGCTGGATGCGGCAAGCACCGACGTGCTGACCTTCGTCGCCCGCCGGCTGGACGTGGAGGCGATCGCGATGGTCCTGGCCGTTCGCGAGGGCTCTCGTCCCTTCACCGCTCCGGGGGTGCCGGATCGTGCCGTGGGCCCGCTCGGGCCGGAGGCTGCGGCCCGCCTGCTCGACCGTACGCTGCCGAGCACCGCAGCCGTCACGCGGGAGCGCCTGTTGCGGGAGGCCGACGGCAACCCGCTCGCGCTGGTGGAACTGCCCGCTGCGCTCAGCCCCGAGCAACGCGACGGGTCGGCGCCGCTGCCGGAACACCTGCCGCTCAACGAACGGCTGCAACAGGTCTTCCGATACCGCGCGGCCAGTATCGCGGACCAGGGCACTGGTGTGCTCCTACTGGCCGCCGCCGAGAGCGGGGGTGACATCAGCACAGTGCTCGGGGCGACGCCGGACCCGCAGGCCGCCATGGACGTCCTGTCCGCTGCGGAATCCGCCGGCCTGGTCTTCCTGGACCACCGGCAGCTGCGGTTCCGGCATCCGCTGGTCCGCTCGGCGATCTACCAGGGCGCCTCGCACAGCCAACGGCGCGCTGCCCACCTGGCGCTCGCCCGGACCCTCGGCGTTGGCGACGACCGGCGGATCTGGCATCTGGCGGCCGCCACGGTCGGCACCGACGACACGGTCGCCCGGAACCTGGCCGAGATGGCCGAGCGGATCCGGCGCACCGGCGCCGTGGCCACCGCCGCGCAGGCCCTGCAGCGTGCGGCGGCCCTGACCACGGGCCGCGACACGCGGGCGCGGTGGCTGGTAGACGCGGCCGAGTGCGCGTGGACGGCGGCGAACACCTCGCTGGCCGAGGCGCTGCTCGACGACGCCGAAGCGATGACGGACGACGCGGTGCTGCGCGGGCACTGTGCCAAGGTCCGGGGGGCCATCATCCACGCCAGCAGTGATCCGGCGGAGGCGCTGCGGGTGTTCCTGGACGGAGCGCAGGTGGCCGCCGCGGTGGACGCCGAACTGACCGAGGAGATTCTGGTGATGGCGGCCCGCTCCGCCTGGGTGGCCGGCTTGCCGGGGAAGCTGACGGAGATCGGCGGGCTCGTCACGGCGCTCTCCCGCGACCGGCTCTCGAAGGGGGCCGAGTTCGGCCGGCACTTCACCTACCTGGGCTCGTTGGGCTCCGATGCCGACCGGCCCGTCCGCGCGCGTGACCGGAACCTCTCCGGCGCACTGATGACCTGGCTGTCCCCCGAGCGACTCAAGCCGTGGATGTGGCCGCCGGTCTTCCTCCCGTACCTGACGGGTGATGTCGAGCCCATGATCGGTGCGTACCACCAGGCGGTCTCCGCCCTGCGCAAGGTCGGCGCCGCCGGGGCGCTGCCGATGGCACTGGCTCCCCTGGTGGCGCTGGAACTCGTCACCGGGCAGTGGACTTCGGGTATCGCGCACGCCGAGGAGGCACTCCTCATCGCCACCGAGACGGGCCAGTTGGGAGCCGCGTGCCATCTGCGCACCATGCTGGCCTGGATGGCGGCGGCCCGCGGGGACGGGGAGCGGTGCCGTCACCTGGCCGAGTTGTCCCTGAGCGACGCGGCGCCCCGCCGGATCTACTCCGCGGTCGCCCTGGCGCACTGGGGTCTGGGCCTGAACGCGCTCGCCGAGCGGCAACCGGAGCGAGCCGCACGGCTGCTGGGCGAGGTCGTGCGTCCCGGTGGGCCGGCCGAGCACTTCATGGTGAGCTGGCTGGTCCTGCCCGACCTGGTCGAGGCACTGGTGCGCTCCGGCGACCCAGGGCGGGCGCGCGGCGTGCTGCGGATCTTCGAGGAGCGCGCCGCTCCCGAGCAGCTGCCGCACCTGCACGCGCCCTGGATCCGGTGCCGAGCGCTGGTCGCCTCGGCGGAGGAGGCTCCGGGCCTCTACGAGGAAGCGCTGGTCGCGCCGGGCTGTTCCCCTTTCGACATAGGCCGTACGCACCTGCTGTACGGGGAGCGGCTGCGCCGGAGCCGACGGATCAAGTCCGCCCGGGAGCACCTGCACCAGGCGGCCTCCCGGTTCGAGATGCTGGACGCGCGCCCGTGGGCGGACCTGGCGTACGCCGAGCTGCGCGCAGCCGGTGACCGCAGCCGGGCCGGTCTTGCCCCCGAACCCGCTCCCGCCATCGCGCAACTCACGCCTCGGGAACACCAGATCGTCGTTCTCGCCGCCCAGGGGATGAGCAACGGCGAGATCGCCGCGCAGCTGTTCCTCAGCCGACGGACCGTCGGCTACCACTTGCACAAGACGTTCCCCAAGCTCGGGATCAGCTCCCGTACCCAGCTCTACGGCATGAACCTCTGCTGAGCCCGCCGGGACCGACGTGCCACCAGCCAGTGCCGTCAGGTCCCGCGCGGTACCCGGAACCGATCATTTTTGTCGGACCCCGGTCATGTGACAGATGCCGGGCCGTGCCGCAGGTACGGATACTCGGAGCGCTGGAGCAAGGAGCTCAAGGGAAGGCAGGAGTCGGACAGGGGTTCTGCGGGGGAGCCCGCGATCCGAGACGAGCGGCCTCGGGAAGCCGTGCCGGCGCGACCGGGCACTGGAGGAACCTTCTGCGTTCCTCCAGTCCGGCCAGGCGACCCCGGCCTCATTGACGGACGTACGAGAGAGAAAACGAAGTGAACCTGGCAAATTTCCGACGAAGGACCGTCCGCCGCGCTCTGAGTGCCGTCTATCTCAAATTGAGCGGCGGTGAGAGCAGATTTCGTCTCATTTCTCCCTATGGGATCTTTCCCGAGGCACGTGAGCTGGAGAAGGACTTCTCCAGGATCAAGGCCGAGGTGGACGAGCTCATACGGCTCAGGCGGCCCCAGAAGTACAGCGAGGTCGAACCCGAGCGTGCGGCCGAGGTCTCGAAGGACTGGAAGGTCTACTACGGCAGCCTGATGGGTGCGATCAATCCCGAGGCCATGTACGTGATACCGACGATCACCTCCTTCGCGGCAAGGAACCCGCGCGTCGTCAGCACTGTCGTGTCGATTCTCGATCCCAAGGTCACCTTGAAAGCCCATGTCGGAACCAACGGGGGATTTCTGCGCTACCACCTTACGCTGAAGGCGCCCGAGGTGAATGCACCCTACATTCGGGTGGACCAGGAGAAGTACACCTGGAAGGAAGGCGAAAGCATCATACTGGATGATACTTTCGACCATGAGGTCTACAACGAGAGCGACGAGCAGCGAGTCGTCCTCATTGTCGACATATTCCGGCCGATGAACCGCATCGCCGACGCCGTCAACCGGATGCACACCTGGTCGCGCCGCAAGGCGGCGGCAAAAATTCTCGCAAGCTCCAGAATTCTTGGCGACAGGTAGTCGAGGATCCGGATACGGCGCAGGCGACGGTCCGGCATGTGCCGGCCGGAGATGTCGCCGGGGCCGCCGCACGATCACCGGGACTTTCATGCCCCGGGCGGCTCATCGGGAGTACGACCCGGGGCTGCCGCGCGCCGAGTCCCCCTGCCCCGAGCCTGGTCGGTCCGAGCCGTCCCTTCGTGAACTCCGTCTCTCCCGTACCGCCCGAACGAAGGATGCGTATGTCAGGTATTGCCGGTTGGCTTGATCGGGAGCGGGACTTGAGGTCGTTCGACCTGACGGTCGAACAGATGGCTTCCGCGCTCGTCGTGCGTGGCCGTGCAGGCGGCTCGGCGTGGCTGGAACGGCAAGTCGCCCTGATCCAGCGGGACTCGGCGCATGGCGGGCAGCCTGCGGTCGCCACCGACGCCCTCGGTGACGTGCTGGCCGTCGCGGTGTGCGACGGAGACGTGCTACCGGCGAGCGACCTGGGCTCCGGGGCGGCCGTCGGTTCCGGTGTGACGGTTACCGGTGGCAGCGGCGGGGCGCAGGCCGTGCTCAGGGCCTACCTGCAGTGGGGCCGGTCCGCCTCGGCCCATGTGGACGGGGCGTTCGCCTTCGCCGTCTGGGATGTCCGCAGCGGGGAACTGCTCCTGGGCCGCGACCGGCTCGGAGTGAAACCCCTGAGCTACGTCCTCACCCCCGCGGGGGCGGTGTTCGCCTCCGACATCCCCTCCTTGGTGAGCCATCCGCTGGTGCGCGCCGAGTTGGACGGGGCCGGATTGAGCGCCGTCCTCACACAGTTGCGGAGCCCAGGACACGGCGTTCTGCGCGGCGTTCGCGAGGTACGGCCCGGCCACACCCTGTGCCTCGCGCCGGAGGGTCGGACCGAGGAGCCGTACTGGCGCCTGGAGGCCCGCCCGCACGAGCTCGACCTCGACACCACGGTCAGGCACGTCAGAGAGCTGCTCGAGGACGCGGTGGAACGGGTGCTGCCCGGTGATCGGGCCGCCGTCCTGTTGTCGGGCGGCCTGGACTCCAGCGTCTTGACCGGTCTCGTCGCCACCCGCGGGGGGCGGGCTCCGCAGACCTTCACCGTGATGTTCGGGAGCACCGCCGCCCCCGTTCCGGACCGGCCGTACGCCGAGGAGGTGGTCCGGTTGTGGGGCTGCGACCACCGGGAGGTCGCGGTCCGGCCGGAGGACCTGCTGGACCCGGTGACCTTGGCGGAGGTACTCGCCGCCAAGGACCAGCCGACACCCTTCGGCGACAAGAACATCACCCCCTACCTCTTCAGCCGGCACGTCTCGCAGTACGCCCCGGTCGTGCTCAGCGGGGAAGGCGCGGATGCGCTGTTCGGCGGTTTGGGCGGGTCCATCGACGAGGGCCGGGTCCTGACGTCCTTCCCGTGGATCGAGCGGTCGCGACGATTCGGCATGCCCTACGGCATCGGCGTCGGCCTCTTCGACCAGGCGCTCCTGCAGGCGCTCGATGTCGACGGTCACATTGACCGCATGTTCCGCGAAGCGCTGGAGGAGGTTCCCCACGCGGCACCCACCGATCCGGTCGACCGGCTCGCACGTCAGGTGGACTACCTCACCGTCACCAGGCTGCTGGAGCAGACCGTGCTGCATTCCGAACGGCTGAGCAGCGCAGCCGGCCTTGAGGTGCGGTTCCCCTTCACCGACCATCGCCTGCTGTCGTTCCTGTACAACGTGCCGGCGGCGATGAAATCCTTCGACGGCCGGGAGAAGAGCCTGCTGCGGGCTTTGGGACGCGACGTGGTCCCGCCGTCGGTGCTCACCCGGGCGAAGGTGCCTTATCCCATCACCTACGACCCCGGCTACAAGGCCGGTCTGCTGGGCAGGTTGCGCGAACTCCTCGACGACAGCGCGGCGCCGGTACGCCCACTCGTCGATCTGCCGGCGATCCGACGCATGACCGAAGATCCGGCGCTGCTCGACCGCGGCGGCTGGTTCGGCCGCGCGGACGCGGAGATGGTGCTCCAACTCGACGACTGGATGCGGCGTTTGAACGTGCGGACGCGACTTTGAGCAGCCGCTCCGGGCGACCGGGAGGGCGTGGTTCCGCGCCTTCTCTCCCCTGATCCTGTCCGTTGCCCCGATCTTCCCCTTCTTCTCGACTGCTTTCCTGGCCCTTCCCGTGTCATGGCCGGGCGACTTGGCTTGCCCCGCCGGGGCACCGACCTCGATGTGAGAGCCTCCTTTGACAAGGACAACAAGGACGAAAAGGACAGCGCGGAACGCGTTCAGCGACCCGCAGGGCGCGACGAACCGGCGCTGCTTCACCACCGTACGCATACCCGGGTCGGGGACGGCCGCTCCCGAACCACGTTGCGCGCGGGCGCACATGCCGTCCGGGGCCGCAACACGTTCCGCGGGCGCCTCGGCCGCCGCCCCCCGCGACCGCGACCGCAGCGCGTGGCCATGGTCCGCCGGGTTCGTCACGCTCCGGCCGGCCGCGGGCTCCCCGGAGACGCGAGCCGAGGCTTTCATCCATCGTCTGCCGCCAGTGGTCAGGTCCGGGTTCGGAGACCTGGCTGCTGTGTCCGGCACCGGCTCGGGAGTTGTCCGATGACCCATGAGAACGCCATCGCCCTGGTCGGCATGAGCTGCCGGTTCCCGGGCGCGCACAACGTCGAGGAGTACTGGCACAACCTCCGCACGGGGGCGGACAGCATCAGCCGGTTCAGCCGGGACGAACTGCTGACAGCCGGCGTCGATCCCGCACTCGTCGAGCACCCCGACTTCGTGCCCGCCGGGGGAGTGGTCCCCGGCGGCGACCGCTTCGACCGCGACTTCTTCGGTTACAGCGCCGCCGAAGCCGCCGGCATCGACCCCCAGCACAGGCTCTTCCTGGAGTGCGCCGCCCAGGCTCTGGACGATGCCGGCATCGATCCGCACCGCGCCGGCGACTGGACCGGCATCTACGCGGGCTGCGACCACACTCCACCGCCGATCGCGGGACCGGCCGATCCGGCCACGGCCACCCAGCGGGTGATCGGCCGGGAGAAGGACTTCCTGGCCACCAGGGTGGCCTACAAGCTCGGCCTGCGCGGACCGGCTGTCACGGTGCAGAGCGCGTGCTCGACCGCACTCGTCGCCGTCCACCAGGCATGCCGGGCCCTGCTCGGTTACGAGTGCGACGTGGCTGTCGCGGGTGCTTCCTCGGTGCGGGCGCAGCAGGTCGGCGGGTACCTCTACCAGGAAGGTTCGATCCTCTCGCGGGACGGCCGCTGCAGTGCCTTTGATGCAGGGGCCACCGGCACCGTCAGCAGCGGCGGCGTCGGGGCGGTCGTCCTGAAGCGCCTCGCCGACGCGCTGGATCACGGCGACCGGATCATCGCCGTCATCCGGGGATCCGCCGTCAACAACGACGGAGGGGAGAAGGTCGGCTACACCGCGCCGTCCGTCACCGGGCAGCGCGATGTGATCCGGATGGCGCTGGCCCAGGCCGGGGTCGAGCCTGCGCAGATCGGGTACGTGGAGGCGCACGGCACCGGGACCCCGGTCGGCGACCCGGTCGAACTCGCCGCGCTCAAAGCAGCATTCACCGAGGGGGACGGTCCGGCCCGCCGCGGCACCTCCTGCCTGATCGGCACGGCCAAGGCGAACATCGGCCATGCGGGCGCTGCTGCGGGCATCGCCGGGCTGATCAAGACCGCATTGATGCTGCAGCACCGCGCCTTCGTCCCGACCCCGCACTTCTCCACCCCGAACCCGGCGCTGAATCTGCAGGATTCCCCGTTCCGGGTCAGCACCGAGTACCGCGCCTGGAAGTCCGAGCGGCCCCGGCTCGCGGGGGTCAGCTCCTTCGGCATCGGAGGCACCAACGCGCACCTGGTCGTGGAGGAGCCGCCGCACGCCGAGCCGTACCGGCGCCGCGCCGCCCACGAGCCGCGCGCACTGTGCCTGTCCGCGGGCAGTCCCGAGGCGCTGCACGTCCTGCGCGACCGCCTCGCCGAGCGGCTGGCCTCGCCGGAGGCCCCCGCCCTGGCCGATGCTGCTCGTACCCTGACCGAACGCCGCCGCTTCCCGTACCGCCTCACCGTCGTCGCCGAAGGTGCCGCGGAGGCGGCCGAGCGGCTGCGCGGCACCGACCGCGTCACCAAGGCCGCACTGCGTCCCCAGGCGGCGTTCCTCTTCCCGGGCCAGGGCACCTTGCGGGCCGGGCACGGTCGGGCGGCCCACGCGCTGCTGCCGGTCTTCCGCGAGGTCTTCGAGGAGTGCCGGGCGCGCGTCCTCGCCCGGCACAGCGTGGACCTGGCCCTGGCCCTGGATCCCGACACCGACCCCGCGTGGTTCACCGACACCCGTCACCAGCAGCTCGGCCTGTTCGTCCACGGCTACGCGCTGGCCCGACAACTGATGGCCTGGGACGTGACGCCCGTCGCCATGCTGGGGCACAGCATCGGCGAGTACGTGGCCGCCGCCGTCGCCGGGCTCTGGAGCTGGCAGGACGCCCTCGACGTCGTGTGGCAGCGCTCCAGCGCGATGCACCGGTCGGCCCCCGGTCGGATGCTCGCCCTGCGTCTGCCGCCGCCGGACGCAACCGCGCTGCTGCGGGACGGTGTCGCACTCGCCACCGAGGGCTCCAGCCACGTCGTGCTGTCCGGCCCGGCCGGGCGGATCGAGGAACTCGCCGCCGCGCAGAGCGCGGCCGGTGTCGCGGCCAAGCTGCTCGACACCTGCCACGCCTTCCACTCCCCGCTGATGGCAGACGCCGCCGAGGAACTGCGCCGCGTCCTGTCCTCCGTCCCGAGCCGGGCGCCCGCCCTCAGGTTCGTCTCCGGCGTCACCGGCGACTGGGCCGACCCCGACCGCGCCGCGGACCCCGGCTACTGGGCCGGTCAGCTGCTCGGCACGGTACGGCTGGGCCGTGGGATGCGGACACTCGCGGAGGCCGGCGCACGGCTCGTGATCGAACTGGGCCCCGGTGACTCGCTGGGCCGCGAGGCCGTGCGACAGGGGCAGGACGTCGTACCGGTGGCCCTGCTGGGCCGCGATCCCAAGGAAGAGCCCATCGCCCTGCTGACCGCCGTCGCCCGGTTGTGGGAGGAGGGCGTGAGCGTGGATTGGGCAACGCTGCGGCACACCGAGGCCGGCCGGCTCTGCTCGCTTCCGCCGCACCCCTTCGCCCCCACGATCATCCAGCAGCCCGCCGCCTCCCGGCAGCCGGCCGGCTCGACGGCCGGCGCACCGGTCACGTCCGAGGGCGCGCCGCTGACCACGAAGGTCTGGACGCAGACCACGTCCGCCCTTCCGGGGAGCTTCGACGCCCTCCTGGCGGTGGGGGACGTCGACCCGGGCGTGGCCGCCCTGGTCGGCGCCGACACGGTCGTCCCGGCTCGGTGGGAGCCCCGGTCCGTGGCGGAGGCCGCTGCTGCTCTGGCAGAGCGGGGCGCGTCGCGCCCGCTGGTGGTCGCCGCCCCGCGGCGCGGCGCGGGCACCTTCGACCCGCGTACCCCGGAGACCTCGGCGGTGCTGTCCGAGCTGGCCGCCGCCGCGCAGCGGCTCGGCGCGCCGCTGTTGCTCGCGGGATCGGCGATGACGGACGTGTTCACCGAAACGCCGTCGCCGGGCGCCGCTCAGCTGGCGGCGTGGGCCACGCACCACGGGCGCGCCGGTCGGCCGGTCGCGGTGCTCGACATCGGCACCGGCCCCGCTCCCGCCCGGTTGCCGGCCATCGACGGCTCCGCGACCGCGTACGCCTGGCACCGCCAGGGTTGGTGGGCCCGCGCTTCGAAGCCGGTGCCTGTGCCCCCGGCATCCGTCGACCGCGGCCCCGTCAACTGGGCGGTGGTCACCGACGGCCGCCCGAACGGCGCCGGACTCGCCGCCGACCTGGCCGAGAGCGGGCTCCCGGTGCGCAGCTACACCGATCTGACGCCCCCTGCGGATCTCGGCGAGCGGATCGCCGAGGCGGTCGACCGCGTGGTGTGGAAGAGCGGTGAACCCCCACTCACCCGCAGGCGCGGCCTGAGCCGCACGCTCGACCTGTACTGCGCAGGACTCACCGGCTGCCAGATCATCGCCATGGCCGGCCTGCGGGGCGGTGAGCGCATCGCCGACAACGAACTGCGCCACCGCATCGATCCCGACCGCCGTCTTCCCGCCCTGGCCGACTTCTGCCTGCGCATGCTCGCGGACGAGGGCTGGCTGCGCCGGGACGCCGACGGCTGGCACGTGCACGAAACCATCGTGGACTCGCTCGCCGCCGCCCTGGCCGGTGGCGACGAGCTGACGGAACTGCCCGGCCTGAAGAAGATGCTGGACCACGTCACCGCCGCGTACCCCGACGTCTTCTCCGGCCGCCGTACCCCGGTCTCGGTGCTCTATCCGGACGCGGACGTCGACTTCCTCGACGGCTGCCTGCACGACAACCGGATCCGGCTGGACGACTGCGCCGCCGCCCTTGACGCCCTGCGCACCGTCGTCCGTGAAGCCACCGCCCGGAGGGCGGACGACGACAGCCGACCGCTGCGCGTCCTGGAGATCGGCGCGGGAGCCGGGCGGCTCACCTGGCCGCTGCTCACCGACTGGCCGGAACGCCGTGCGGTCGAGTACCACGTGACCGACGTCAGCCCGCTGATCGTACGGCGGGCCAAGGAGCGCGCGGCCGAACTCGGCCTGACCGACCTGCGGTTCTCGACGTACGACATCGGGCGGGACCCGGTGGAGCAGGGGCTGGCGCCCGGCAGCTACGACGTCGTCATCGGCTACAACGTCGTCCATGTGGCCGAGTCGATTCCCACCGCTCTGCGGCGATTGGCCGGGCTGCTGCGGCCGGGCGGGCGGCTGGGCATGGTCGAGGTGACGGAGATCGCCCGCTGGTCGCACGTGATGTGGGGACTCGCCCCCGGCTGGTGGGACTTCGGCGACGAACTGCGCAGCGACTCCATCCACCTCGATGCCGGGACCTGGCAGCATGCGCTGCGGGACGCCGGATTCACTGACGTCCGTGCGGTGGCCGCGAGCCTGGCCAGCGACCACGTCACCGTACTCGCGGCCAGTCCCGGCCCCGACCTGCCGGAATCCGCCGAAGGACTTCTCTGCCTGCCCGCTCTGCGGCAGGGCGCCGCGCAGCGGTGGGCAGAGCTGCGCTCGACCGCAGCCACCGACGGGCCGGT
Organism: Kitasatospora sp. NPDC001660; assembly: GCF_053596725.1. Classification (NCBI taxonomy): domain Bacteria; kingdom Bacillati; phylum Actinomycetota; class Actinomycetes; order Kitasatosporales; family Streptomycetaceae; genus Kitasatospora; species Kitasatospora sp. NPDC001660. Next base: position 92,200 of record NZ_JBSFGU010000023.1, read on the forward strand.
CTGGGTCGTCACCGAGGACCCGGTCGATTGGCCGGACGAGGAGCTGCGCAGGACCCTGGACCCCGATCCGCACACGCCCGGCTGGGGCCATCTGGAAGTCCCGCGCACCGGGCCGGCGGACCTGGCCGACCTGTTCGGGGGCCACCGGATACCGCCCATGGTGCTGCGGCTGTCCGGTGCCCTTCCCCGCGAGACCCGGGCGGGCACGCCGGCCGTGCCGAGCGCAGCCGTCGCGACGCCGGAACCCGGACGGCCGCACGGGCTCGCCGCCGGGCTCGCCGACATGTGGTGCGAGGTCCTGGGCGCACCCGGCGTCGACGAGAGCGACGACTTCCACCGGCTCGGCGGAGATTCCTTGATGCTCGTCCAGCTCACCGGGATGATCCGCAGCCGGCTGGGGCGGCAGGTCCCCGCCGCGGACCTGCCGTACGAGCTGACCTTCGGCGGCCTGCTCGCCGCCGTGGCGCAGACCCCGTCCGTCGCACCCCCGTCGGCGCCCGTCGCCGGTTCCGGCCGCGTGTCGACGCCCGGAGGGGCCGCGACGCCGGGCCCGGCGTTCCTGCCCGACCATGCCACCGTCCTGCGGAAGGGCGGCGGCGAGTGCCCGCTGTTCCTGGTGGCGCCGGCCACCGGAGACAGCCTGTGCTACCGGCAGCTCGCCGACCGCCTCGAGGGTTCCCGGCCCGTCTACGGTCTCGACTCCCCCGGTCTCGACGGCCACCGCAGGCCGCTGGTCAGACTCGAGGACATCGCCGCGCACCATGTCACCGTCCTCCGGCAGATCCAGCCGAGCGGACCGTACCTGCTGGGCGGCTGGTCGTACGGTGCCATGGTCGGGCACGAGATGACCCGGCTGCTGGAGTCGATGGGGCAGCGGGTGGAGTTGCTGGTCGCCATCGACGGCTATCTGCCCCCGACCAGCGGCCTGCCGGTCGCCGCACGACCCTCCTGGCTGCTGCCCAGCGTCGGTCTCATGCTGAAGGCCCGTCTTGCGCGTGGCCGCTCGCTCGCCGTTGGCAACGCCGGAAGGCCCGCGCGCGTCGACGGTGAACTCGCACGGATCGACACCCTGGCCGCACTGGCGCCCGCGACGGGCGGGCCGGACTACGTGCGGCTGCACAACGCGAGCATCACGGCGCTGCTGCGGCACCGGCCCAGGCCGGTGACCGGCCGGATGCTGCTGCTCAAGGCAGGAGTCGACGCGGCCGGGCGCGCCAGGCTGACCCGGCAGCTCGCCGCGCTGTACGGCGAGGTGACGGTCCGTCCGGTACCGGGCAACCACCACAGTGTCCTCGGCCGGCACCACGTGGCCGCGCTGGCCGCAGAGATCGACCGGGCGCTGGCTGTGACGGCGGTGGGCTGACCCCGACGTGTGCCCGCGGCACGGACGCGTCCCGCGGGCACACACGGTCGACGAGCCCCCGGCCGTCCGGCCCCGGCGATCGGCCGGCGCCAGGGCGCGGCCCGTCGGCAAGGCGTTGACCGGCCTCGGCCGGCAGGACGCACCCCTGTCCGCTCCTCCTTGACGTCCCACTCCCTGACGAAGGCGTTGTCCCATGGCGTACCGCTGCCCCCCGACCACCCCGACCCTTCTCCAGCACTTGTTCGACGCTCAGGCCGCCCGGGTTCCGGACCGGATCGCGCTGCGTGACGAGCACAAGGTGCTCACCTATGCCGAGACCGCTCGCCGCGCCCAGCGGCTGGCCGCTCGACTGCACCGGGCATGCCCGGTGCCGGGCGCACGGATCGGGCTGCATCTGCGCCGCGGAGCCGACACGGTGGTGGCGATGCTGGCCGTACTGAAGAGCGGGCACACGTACGTACCGCTCGACCCCGGCTACCCCTCCGAGCGGTTGCGCTACATGGCCGAGGACGCCGCCCTCACGCTGATCCTCACCGACCAGGAGCTGCCGCCGGAGCTCTCGGGGCTTGCGACGGAGCCCATGGAGGAGCCCGCCTCCGCCCGGCTGCCGGACGCGGTACCGGAGTGCGCGGTCGATCCCTCGACCCCCGCGTACGTCATCTACACCTCGGGTTCCACCGGCCGGCCGAAGGGCGTGCAGGTGCCGCACCGCAACGTCCTCGCCCTGGTGCGTGCTTGTGACCGCCGGTACGAACTCGACGGCGACGACGTGTGGACCATGTTCCACTCGGCGTCCTTCGACTTCTCCGTGTGGGAGGTGTGGGGCGCGCTCGCGCACGGTGCGACTCTCGTCGTGGTCCCGGAGGAGACCGCCCGCTCGCCACGCGCCATGCTCGACCTGCTCACGCGTGAACGGGTCACCGTGCTGAACGTCGTGCCGTCGGTCTTCCGCCATCTGGTACGGGCGGTCGAGCCCGGCACGACGTCCGGGCCGCCGCTGCGGTACGTGGTCTTCGGCGGGGAGTCCATCAATGCGGCCGACGTCCGCGACTGGCGGCGGGTCTTCGGCACCGGAACACGATTCGTCAACACCTACGGGATCACCGAGGCGACCGTCTTCGTCACCTCCCGCCCGCTGACCGACGCGGAGCTGGACGCCGGGTCGTCCGCGGCGGCGACCTCCGACTTCGCCGTCGACCTCGGCGAGCCACTGGACGGCTGGGAACTACGCGTGCTGGACGAAGCCGGCGAGCCGGTACGGCCCGGGGAGACCGGCGAGATCCACGTGGCAGGCGACGGGCTGGCGCTCGGCTACCTCGGCCGACCCGACCTGACGGGCGAACGCTTCGTCGAGCGCTCGGTCGCCGGCGGTCCGACGCGGCGCTACTACCGCAGCGGCGATCTCGCCCGGCTGACCCCGGACGGCACGCTGTGCTACGCGGGCCGCGCGGACGACCAGGTGAAGATCAACGGCTTCAGGATCGAACTGGGCGAGGTGGAGGCAACCCTGCAGGGGCTGCCAGGTGTGCAGGACCTCGTGGTGGTCAAGGTCACCAGCCGGATCGCCGAGGCCATGATGGTGGCCTGCTGGACGGCCGCTCCCGGCACCGACCCCGATCGGACCGCCGCTCTGCTCAGGACGGCCGCCGCCGCTCTGCTGCCCCGGCACATGGTCCCCGGACGCTTCGTCCGGCTTCCGGAACTGCAGTTGAGTCCGTCGGGCAAGACCGACCGCCGGTCCCTGGTCCGGTCGCTCGGCTAGTCGGGCCGCCGCGACCGCGCGGCCCTTGCGTCCAAGGCCGCCTGACGGCCTCCGCACCCGCCCTCGACGATAGGCCCGCTCACATGACACAGCAGCGCTCCGGCGGCACCCGCAACTTCAACTCCGACCCGGACCGCCCCAGCTTCCTGGAGGAGCTCTTTCAGGGCCGGTTCCGGTGGGACCTCATCCACCCGTTCCCCGAGCAGGAAGCCGCTGACCGGGCGCGCGGTGACGAGGCGGTCGGCGCGCTCGGGGACTTCCTGCGCGAGCATGTCGACCCGGCCGAGGTCGAGTCCACCAGCCGGTTGCCCGACGGCCTGCTCGAGGAACTCCGGGCACGGGGCTACCTGGGTCTCCAGCTCGACGCCGCGCTGGGCGGCCTGGGCCTGTCGCACTTCAACACCTTCCGGATGATCGAGGCCGCCGCCACCTGGTGTTTCCCGGTCGCCCTGGTGATGGGCATCGAGAACTCCGTGGGTGCGTCGGCGTTCCTCCCGGTGGTGTCCGGAGGGCCGTTGAAGGAGCTGCTGGCCAAACACCAGGCGGTGGGCGGTCTGTCGGGCACCGCCGACACCGAGATCGCGGGGGCGGCGAACCAGCACCGCCTCACCACCGCCGAGCCGGTCGACGGGGGAGACGCCTACATCCTCAACGGGCACAAGCTCTTCGTCGGTCACGCCCCCGTCGGCAGCCTGTTCAGTGTGACCGCGGCGGTGCGCGAGAACGGCACGGTCGGCACCCGCGTGTTCTTCGTGGAGGCCGACAGCCCCGGATTCACCAGCGGGCAGTGGCACGAGTTCGCCGGCATCAGGGGCTTTCCCAACGGCTACATCACGTTGGAGAACGTCCGGGTCCCCGCCACCCACCAGCTCCACGAGGCACACGACCCGCGCTCGCGGCTCACCCCGGCCGTCTCCCGGCTCGTCATCCGGGGCCGCATGCACATGATCGTCGCACCGTCGCTCGCGGTGGCCAAACGCTGCTGCCAGTGGTCCCGGGACTTCGTCAACCGCAGGACCGTCGACGGGCGCCCTCTCCGGGAGTACGAGGAGATCCGGCGGCAGGTGGCCGAGACGCTCTCCGAGACCTTCGCCCTGGAGAGCGTCGCCCGGGCCGCGCTGCTCCCCGAGGACCTGATGCTGGGCCACAACCTCGCCTTCAAACAGAACGTCGCCAAGAACATCGGCTCGGTCACCGCATGGCGCATCGCCGACCGCACGGTGTCGCTGCTGGCGGCGGAAGGGTACGAGACCGCTGCCAGCAAGGCCCGCCGCGGCGCACCCGCCCTCCCCGTCGAACAGGCCCTGCGCGACGTGCGCAACATGCGGGTGTCCGGCGGCGTCGACTTCATGATCGACTATTGGGTGGCAGGTCGCATGATCCTCTCCTACTACTACCCCGAACCGGCCGAGGCCGCAGCGCCGACCGTCCCGTGGAACCCCGATCCGACGGACACGGAGCTCAGTGAACGCAACCGAGGCCACCTGGCGGCGATCGCCGCCGACGTGCAGCGGTTCGGCCACATGTGCCGGGAGCTGGTGCGCTGCCACCCGGACCGGGCCGAACTGGCCGAACACCAGCGCATCCTGATCCTGCTGACCCAGATCACCAGTGAGCTGCTCACCATGTCCGTCACCCTGGCCCGAGCGTCCCGAATGTCCGCCGAACCGGACACCGCGGACACCGCCGACGGCCAGCGGCTGGCCGACCTGTACTGCACCGCCGCCCGGCACCGGCTGGCCGACCTGTGGCACCGGCTGTCCGCCGCCGCCGGCGCGGACGACGCCGACTTCGCCGGGCAGAGCGACGCCTGGAACGCGTCCGACGAGCCCCACCACCTGTCCGCCGACTTGATCTGACACGCCACCACCCCTCAGCCAGCGCATTCGAATGAAGGAGCCATTTCCTATGCCCGCCCCCTCCGGCCCGCGAGCCGCGCGTGTCTCGCAGATTCCCCTCTCGGTCGGCCAGGAGGCCATGTGGCTTGGCTGGAAACTCGATCCAGGCCAGTGGTCGCACATCATCCCCACTCCCTTTCGGGTCACCGGCACCCTCGACGGCGACCGGCTGCGCCAGGCGGTCGCCGCGGTCGGAAGGGCCTACCCGCAGTTGCGCGCCCGGGTCGTCGAGACGCCGGACGGGCCGTGTCTGAACTGGGCCGAGGCGCCGCCGATCACGGTGACGGAGCACGCGGTGACCGGTGCTCTCGAAAGCGAGGTACGCCGAGTCTGGCAGCGTCCCTTCGACCTGCGGCACGGTCCCCTCGCCCGAGTCGACGTCCTGCGGGGCCCGGACTGGACGGTGCTGCTCCTCGCCGTCCACCACCTGGTCTTCGACGGGGCCTCGATCCTCGTCCTCCTCGACCGGCTGCGCAGTGCCTACGCCGGGCAGCCACTGGAGGAGCCGGACCACGCGCCGGCCCTCGCAGCCTTCGCCGCCCGTTCCCGGGAACTCGCCGATACCCCGGCCGGTGACGCACACCGCGCCTACTGGCGGGATGTGCTCGCCGTTCGGCCGCCGGTGCTGGACCTCCCCGAGTCGGTGGACGGGCCGGGCTACGCCGTCCTCGACACGGCAGTGCCGCCGGAGCTCGCCCGGCGGCTGCGGGATCGAGCCCGCGAACTCGGTGTGTCGTACGTGGCCACGCTGTTCGGGGCCTACTTCGTTCTGCTGCGCCGTCACTGCGGCCAGGACGACCTCCTCGCCTCGATCCCCTTCCACGGACGCACGGACCGCGCCGGCCGCCGCGATCCCGCGCTGAGCGAGACGGTCGGCTATTTCGTCAACGCCCTGCCGGTGCGCTGCCGGGTACGGAACGGCGACTCCCTCGCCGACGTGGTCCGCGCCGTCGGCGCCGACCTGCGCACCGCGGCCGGCCACGGCGACCTGCCGCTGCCCGCGATCCTGCGGGAGGCCGGGCTCACCGGATGGGAGGCCCGCGCCCACACCCACGGCACGGTCTTCCAGTACTGGCACGCGGGATTGCGCGAGGACGTGGACGTCCAGGACCTGCGACTGCGGGGGGCGGACGTCGGGGGACACGGCGCGGACGAGTGCTCCGCCTCCCTGCTCGGCATGGAGAGCAGTGCCGACTACACCCTCGCGGTGATGGTCCGCGAGGACAGCGCCGGTACGCATGTGCTGTGGAAGGACCCGGCAGGCGCCGTCGGACCGACCATGCTGCGCATGCTGGCCGACGACTACCTCGCGGTGCTCGCGGCCGTCGCCGAGGACGCGGACACCGGCGTCGCCGAGTTCACCGATCGGGTCGCCACCGCACAGGGCCCGGTCGCCCCCAGCCGCGTCGCTGCCCTCCTCGAGGCGCTTCCGGCCGTGCGGCGCGCCGTGGTGACCCCCACTGCGGCAGGGGCCGACCTGCACGTCCGGCTGACTCCGGAGGGCCAGGTGACGGCTGCCGACGCCCTCGCGGCCGTCCGGGCCGGACTCGGCGACCGCGCTCCGCGGATCCGGGTCACCGTCGTCCAGGCTCCCGCCGCCGGCTCGTCACCGGCCACCGGGCCCCGCCAGGAGCCCCCCACTCCCGCACTCGCGGCCATGACCGAGCTGTGGGAGGAGGTCCTGGGGATCGACGGCATCGAGCCCGACGACTCCTTCTTCGAACTGGGCGGGCACTCCCTGATCGCCGAGTCCCTGGTGATCGCGGTCTCCCGTCGGCTGGGCCGCGAGGTCGCCGTTCGCGCCCTGTTCGAGTACCCGCGCCTGCGTGACTTCGCCGACCAGCTCGGCCTCCATGACGCCCCGTCCGAGACCGGCGAGGCTCCGATCCCCCCTTCCGCCGGCACACCGGACGACGCGTCCTTCCCGGCGTCCGGATTCCAGCAGCGGATCTGGCTCGCCGAGCGGATCGACCCCGGTGCCGCCTCCTACAACGTGCCGCTCGCCTGGCGGATCCAGGGCGGCCGCGTGGACCTCGGTACCCTGGCCCGTGCGCTGGAACTCCTGGTGGCGCGGCACGAGATCCTGCGCACCCGGTTCGTCGAACACGACGGCGTGCTGCGCCAGCACGTCGAGGACGTCTGGCACCCTCGACCGGACCACATCGACCTGCGTGACAGCCCGGACGCCGAAGCCGACCTGTGCCAGTGGCTGAACCGGGCCGCCGACCAGTCCTTCGACCCCGCCGCGGGCCGACTGCTGACCGCCGCGCTGCTGGAGATCGGCGAGGCGGCGGGGCAGGTCCTCTTCGTCTGCCTGCACCACCTGGTGTGGGACGGCGAGTCCGCGGGGGTCTTCCTGCGAGAGCTGTCCTCCTGCTACGACGAAGCCGCACGCGATGAAGCCGGCCCGCGGGACGAAGCCGTCGCTGCTGCTGACGTCGTGGACGACCGGGGCGGCCCCGAGACCCACGCCGTCTCCGCGCACCAGGAACGCATCGGCTTCATCGACCAGTTCGAGAAGGGCACCGTCTACCCGACCGCGCCCGTCTACCACAACCTGCCGCTCTTCCTCCGGCTCGACGGCGCCGTCGACCCCGTTCGACTCCGAAACGCGGTCGACCAAGTGGTCGCCGCGCACGAAGCCCTGCGCACCGGCCTCAAGGAGACCGCGGGACGGATCACCCAGGTCATCCACCCGCGCGCCCGTGTGGAGCCGCGGTGGTTCGACGCACGGCCGGACCAATCGGGCACCGTACCCCAGTCGCTGCGGAGCTGGGCCATGGAGCCGTTCGCCCTCGACTCCCCGTCCCTGCTGCGGGTGGCCGCCCAGCCCTCGCCGGAAGGCATCCTCTGGCTCGCACTCGTCGGCCATCAGGCCGTCGTCGACCGTGCCGCGCTACTCGTCGTCGGCGAGGACCTGCTGACCGCCCTCGACGGCGGGGCCATCGCCGGCAGCAGCTACCGCCGGTGGCTGGCCGAGCAGTCCCCGGATGAGCGCACGCGAGACCTCGACGTACGCGCCGCCTCCCTCAGCGGCGCCGTCGAACCCGTGCGACTGCCCGAGCGCCGCCCCCGCAAGCCCGTCCACGTCTACGAGGAGCACGCCGTCGACGTGCGGCTGCCGGAGTCACAGCCGCTCTCCGACTTCGCCGACCTGCACGGCCTGACCCGTGAGGACGTCCTCCTCGCCGCCTTCGCCGCGCTGCTGGCCTGGTACTCCGGTCAGCAGGAGATGGTGGTCGGAGTCGCCCACCACGCTCGCCGCGACGCCGACCGCCGCGTTGTGGGCCCCCTGGCGAACCTGCTGCCCCTGCGATTGCGGCCCGCCGCCGACACCAGCTTCCGGACGCTGGCGGTGCACGTTGCCGCGGAACTCGCCACGGCCCGCCGACACGACCGCGCTCCGTTCGACGAGCTGGTGCGGCGGCTCGACCCGGCCAAGGACATGAGCCGCACCGCCCTGTTCGACACGTTGTTCACCTGGGCCGAACCGTCGGCCTTGCTGCCCACGGCGACCGAACTGGGCGCCGGCCACGGCAAGTACGACCTCCACCTGTTCCTGCGCCCCGAGGGGGAGACCGGCGCCGCGGGCAGCCTGATCTTCAACGGGCTGTACTTCGACGACGCCCAGATCCAGCTCATGGCCGAGCACTACGCACTGCTGCTGCGGGCGGTGCTCGACGCTCCCGACCGGCCCGTAGGCGACGCGGAACCGCTGACCGACCGTGAGCGGCACAGCCAGCTGCAGGTATGGAACGACACCGGCGCGGACTACCGGGCGACCACCCTGCACACCCTGCTGCGCGAGCGGGCCGAGCACCAGCCGGCCGCCACCGCCCTCACCGACCTCACCGTCGGCGCCCCGGCCCACCACCGCTACCGTGAACTCCTCGAACGGGCCGAGGTGCTCGCCCGCGGTCTCGTGGCACGCGGCGTGCGCCCCGGGGAGCTGGTCGCTCTCCTGCTGCCCCGCGGCGCGGCACAGGTGGAGGCGATGATCGCGGTGCTGCTGGCCGGCGCCGCCTACCTGCCGCTCAACCCCGCACTCCCCGACGAGCGCAAGGAGTTCATCTTCGCCGACTCGGGAACCCGCTGGGCCGTGGTACCGGACGGCTCCACCGCCGACGTACCGGCCGCGTTCACCGGAGAGACGCTGACCCCGGCCGGACTGGCCGCCGCGGACGACCCGTCCACCGTCCTGCCCGACACCGCCCCGGACTCCCCGGCCTACTGCATCTACACCTCAGGCACAACCGGGCGCCCCAAGGGCGTGGTGATCAGCCACCGCAACGTCGTCCGGTTGATCGCCAACGACCGGTTCCCCTTCTCCTTCGGACCGAGCGACGTGTGGACGATGTCCCACTCCTACGCCTTCGACTTCTCGGTCTGGGAACTGTTCTGCGGCCTCGCCCACGGCGGTCGCGTCGTGCTCGTCTCCGAGGCCGACGTGCGCGATCCCCACCGCTTCTGGCAGCTGCTGCGCCGCGAACGGGTCACCGTGCTCAACCAGACCCCGACCGCCTTCCGCGAGCTCCTCACCGCCGAGCGGGACGAACCGGCGGCCCTGGACCACCTGCGCTACGTGATCTTCGGCGGCGAACCGCTGCCGCCCGCGCTGCTCGCGCCCTGGACGGACGTCCACCCGCACGTACGGCTCGTCAACATGTACGGGATCACGGAGACCACCGTCCACGTCACCGCCCGCACCGTCACCAGGGCCGACATCGACGCAGGACGCAGCGTCATCGGCACCCCCATCCCCACCACCACCGTCCACCTGCTCGATCCGAACACCGGTCGGCGACTGCTGCCGGTCGGCGCCGTCGGTGAGATACACGTCGGCGGGGCGGGGGTCGCGGAAGGCTACCTGAACCGACCGGATCTGACGGCCGAGCGGTTCGTCGCGAACCCGCACGGTGCCGGTACCCTCTTCCGCAGCGGTGACCTGGGGCGCTACCGTCCCGACGGAACGATCGAGTTCCTGGGCCGCGCCGACTCCCAGGTGCAGGTACGCGGCCACCGCGTCGAACCCGGCGAGATCGAGACCGTGCTGCGCGAGCATCCGGCCGTGGCCGACGCCGCCGTGGTCATGGAGGACGACCGGCTCGTCGGCTACGTCCTGCCCCATGGGAAACCGCCCCGGGCGGCCGAATTCCGCGCCCACCTGCGGGCGAGCCTGCCTGAGTACATGGTCCCCGGGCCCCTGCGTGCGGTGGACGCGCTGCCGCTGACCGCCAACGGCAAGCTCGATCACCAGGCTCTGCGCGCCGCGGCGATCCCTCTCGACACGTCGGAAGGCCGGGCGCCCACCACGCCCACCGCCGACGCCGTCGCCGAGCTGTGGGCGGTGCTGCTGGACGTCGGCCGGGTCGGAGCCGACGACTCGTTCTTCGCCCTCGGCGGCCACTCGCTGCTGGCCGTGCGCATGCTCCGCCAGATCGGCTCGCAACTCGGCGTCACCCTTCCCCTGCGTCAGCTCTTCGAGAACCCTCGCCTCCAGGACTTCGCCGACCTCGTGGACGCGGAGCGGGCCACGACCCCGCAGATCACGCGTGCGGCCCCGGACACCGCTGCCGCGCCGCCCGCCTCCGGTTTCCAGGAGCGGATCTGGCTCGCCGAGCGGTTCGCCCAGGACAGCGCCTACACGATCGTCTGTGCCTGGCACGCCCCTGCCGGGCTGGACCACGCCCTGCTGCAACGCGCCCTCGGCCTGCTCGTGGCCCGCCACGAGATCCTGCGGACCGCGTTCATCGAGCAGGACGGCCGCCTGCGCCAGCACGCCGGCGCCCCGTGGACCCCGCAACCGGAGAGCCTCGACCTGCGCCGCGACGCCGATCCCGACGCAGGTCTGCGCGCCTGGTCCCGGGAGCAGGCTGCCGCCCCGTTCGACCCTGCGTCCGGTCGACTGCTCCGTGCCGCCCTGGCCGACCTCGGCGAGCGCGGCCACGCCCTGCTGCTCTGCTTCCACCATCTGGTCATCGACGGCGAGTCGATCCCCACACTCCTGACCGACCTCCAGCTCTGCTACCGCGCCGCCCAGGACGGTACCCGACCCTCCCAGGTGGTCGCGCAGTACCGGGAGTTCAGCGCCGCGCAGGAGGCGCAGCGAGGCGGTGGCCGGCACACCGCCGACCTCGCCTACTGGGACCGCCACCTCGCGGGAGCACCGGCCCACGCCCGGCTGGCCGCCCCTCGGGTCGCGGAACCGCACGGCGCGATCGTCCTGGACCTGCCCGCCGATCTGACCGAGCGGCTCGGCCCGGTACAGCGGGAGCACGGCGTGTCCTGGTTCGTGATCGCGGCCAGCGTGCTGGCCGTGGCGCTGCACCGCACCACCGGCAGCGGCGACCTCACCATCGGCGTGCCGTTCTCGCTGCCCGACCGCTCCCGTTTCCCCGGTCTGATCGGGCCCTGCCTCAACACGGTGGTGCTGCGTTCCCGCCCCGCCGCCGGCGCCACCCTGCTCGACCTGCTCACCGCGATGCGCACCGAAACACTCGACGCCCGCCAGCACGGCGGCGCTCCCTTCGAGGAGGTGGTGGAGCGGCTGAACCCGGCACGCGAGCCGGGACGGGCTCCGTACACCGACATCACGCTCAACATGAACCTGCTGGACGGCCGCACCACGCAACTCGGCGACGGACGACTCGCACCCCTGGTCCTCGATCCCATCGGACAGCACGAGACCAAGTTCGCGATCACCGTCACGCTGGTCGAGGAGCACGGCCGACTCAGCGGCGTCCTCGCCTACCGGGGCGATCTGGTCGCCGCCACCGCGGCCCGGCGCCTGGCCCAGGCCGTGTCCGGTCTCCTCGCCGACCTGCCGTCCGCCCTGCGACAGCCCGTCGTCCTCGCGGACCGCAGTGCGACCCCCGACCCGGCACACCGGGATTCCGTCCAGTACCGGGACTACGTCGCCGCCCAGGCGTGCGCGCACGACACCCTGCGACGCGCCGAGGACCTCGCGTACTGGAGCGACCACCTCGCCGAAGCCCCGCAGTACACCGATTTCGCCGCACCCGACGTGCCCGGGCCCAACGGCACCGTGACCGTGCCGCTGCCACCGGACCTGACGGCACGTCTGCGCTCGGTCCAACAGGACCGGAACTGCACCCTCTACCAGATCGCTGCCACCGCACTGGCCGCCGTGCTGCATCGTTGGACCGGGCGCGAGGACGTCGTCTTCGCCACCCCGCTCGCCCACCGCGACGACCCCCGCTTCGCGGACCTCCTGGGCCCGTGCCTCAACACGGTGGTGCTGCGTTCCCGCCCCGCCGCCGACGCCACTCTGCTCGACCTGCTCACCGCGATGCGCACCGAAACACTCGACGCCCACCAACACGGCGGCGCTCCCTTCGAGGAGGTGGTGGAGCGGCTGAACCCGGTCCGCAGGCCCGGCCGCACCCCGTACGCGGACGTGACGCTCAGCCTGGAGACCGCCCCGGCCGAACCGCCCCGCCTGGCGGGCCACCCGCTGGTCCGCCTGCCGCTGGTCTCGGACAGCGCGGGCTACCTCGGCAAACTCGGCATCACCGTGGTGCTCTCGCTCACCGGCGACGCCCTCACCGGCACCGTCGCCTACCGCGGGGACCGCATCCGGCGCTCCGACGCCGAGCAGTTGGCCGCGCTCCTCGGCCGCGTCCTTGCCGCCCTGCCCGCCGCACTCGGCACCCGCCTCGACGCCCTCGATCTCCTCGGCGACGATCCCGAGGAGGAGGCGCGCCTGAGGGCCTGGGAGAGCGGCGGCGAACCCGCACCCGCCACCACCGTGCCGGCCCTGCTCCACCGCTGGATCCGCCGGACACCCGATGCCCCGGCAGTGGAGACCGGACACGGCGTCCTCACCTACCGGGCTCTGCACGACCGGGCTCTCACCCTCGCCGCACGCCTGCGCCCGCTGCGACCGGCCACCGACCCGGTGGTCGCGCTGCTCCTCGGCCGGGGCGAGGAGCTGATCGTCGCGATGCTCGCCACCTGGTACGCGGGGGCCGCGTTCTGCCCCATCGATCCCGCCACCCCGCCGGAGCGCGTGGACGAGCTCCTGGCCGACCTGCAGGCCTGCGCCGTCATCACCACCGACTCCGCCGCCGCCGCACGGCTCACCGCAGCCGGAGCCACCGTCCTCGGTGTCCCCGGCACAGCCGGGCCGATGCCCGACCCGGACACCGCCCCGATCCCGGTGGCCCCGCAGGATGCCGCGTACGTCATCTACACCTCCGGCACCACCGGGCGGCCCAAGGGTGTGATGGTCCGCCACCGCGGCCTGGCCCAGCTCGCCCTGTGGGGTCAGGACTCCTTCGGCCTCGGGCCCGCCGACCGGACCGGACAGCTCCTCGGCGCCGCCTTCGACGCCACCCAGTGGGACGTGTGGTCCGCCCTCACCTCCGGAGGCTGCGTCGTCCCGCACGAGGGCGCCGTTGAGGCAACCGGCCTCGCGCGATGGCTCGACGATCGCCGGATCTCCGTCGCCCTGCTCGCCACCCCGCTCGCCGAGACGCTGTGGGCGGCCGATCCGGAACTGCCCCACCTGCGCTGGATGCTCGTCGGCGCCGCCCCGCTCACCCGAACGCCCCCGCCACGCACCACCTACCGGGTGCGCAACGCGTACGGCCCCACCGAATCCACCGTCATAGCGCTCACCCACGATCTCCACAGCGACGCCAAGGGGCCGCTGAACACCCTCGGCAGGCCGGTCACCGGAACCGACGTCCTGGTCCTCGACCCGTACGGCCGCCGCTGCCCGGCCGGCGTGGCGGGGGAGATCTACATCAGCGGCGCCGGTGTGGCAGCCGGCTACTGGCGGCTGCCGGAGCTGACCGCCGAGCGCTTCTGCCCCGCCCCCGAAGCCCCCGGTGAACCGGTGAGCACCCCCGCCGTGCGCTATCGCACCGGTGACCGGGGACGGCGGCAGACCGACGGCACCATCGAGTACCTGGGCCGCATCGACCGCCAGTTGAAGATCCGCGGATACCGCATCGAACCCGGCGAGATCGAAGCGGCGCTCCTGCGCCACTCCGCGGTGGCAGCGGCCGTCGTCCACGGCGACCCGCACCGCACACCCAGCCTCACCGCCTACCTGGTTCCCGAGCAGGGCGGGGCCACCCGGCCCTCGGTCGCCGAAGTGCTCGAAGGGCTCGGCTCCCTGCTCCCGGCGCATCTGGTCCCCGAGGCAGTGGTGTGGCTCGCGGAGCTGCCGCTGAACCCCAGTGGCAAGGTCGACCCGTCCCGACTGCCACAGCCGGGCCGCGCCGACCTGCCGGTGGCTGCCGACCGGGTCGTCCCGCGCGACGACCTGGAGCGCGAGATCGCCCAGGCGTGGACCGACGTCCTCGGCCTCACCGAGGTCGGAATCCACGACAACTTCTTCGACCTGGGCGGTAATTCGCTCTCCCTGGCCAAGCTCCACCATCGGCTTGCCCAGCGGACCGCACCCCGGCTGTCCCTCACCGCGCTCTTCGAACACGCCAGCATCGCGGCTCTGGCCCGATTCCTCACGGACAGCGCCGGTGATACCGCCGTGGCCCCCACCGACGCGCTGCGCGACCGCGCGGCCAGGGCTCGTCGGGCCGCCGCCCGCCAGGCCGCCACCGGACGCCCGAAAGCCGCGAGGAACTAGCATGCCGACGCGTTCACCCGACGGTGGGCAGCGCCGCCGCACGCTGCGCCTGGTGCTGCTCGCCGAGGTCCTGTCCATGTCCGGATCCCAGCTCAGCGCGGTCGCCATGCCGTGGTTCGTGCTCAAGTCCACCGGATCGTCCGCCGACATGGGCGCCGTGATGGCCGCTCAGATGGCCGCCGTCGCCGTCTTCGGGGCGCTGGGTGCCCCGCTGGCCGGACGGCTCGGACCCCGCAGGGTGCTGCTCGTCGCCGACTACGCACGTGGGCCACTGGTGGCCCTCGTACCGCTGCTGCACGACACCGGCCTGCTGGTGCTTCCGGTGTTCATGCCGCTGGTCTTCGCGATCGGTTCCTTCTACGCTCCGTACACCGCCAGCCAGCAGGCCCTGCTGCCGGCCCTCGTGGGCGACGACGAGACCCTGCTCAGCCGGGCCAACGCCCGCCTCCAGGGCGCCACCCGGCTCGCCGTACTCCTGGGGCCGCTCGCGGCGGGGTTGCTCATCAGTTCGCTCGGCGCGGCGACGGCGCTGGTCCTGGACGCGCTCAGCTACCTGCTCTCCGCCCTTCTGCTCACCTTCGGGCTGCCGCGGCGCATGGCCGCACCGGCCCACCGCTCGGCCCACGGCCTCGGCGACGCGGTACGCGTCATCCGGCGGGACCGGCTGCTGGGCAGCTGGACCATCGGCCAGATACTCGGCGAGACGGCCTGGCAGGCCATGTTCGCCCTGCTCCCGGTCCTGGCCCTGCGCTACTACGGGGGGTCCGCCACCCTCGCCGGGCTGCTGCTCGGGGCCTTCGGCGCAGGCGCGCTGACTGGCACCCTGCTGGTCGGCCCGGCGCTGCGGCGGATGTCCGCCACCCGGCTGGCCGTGCTCGGCAGGCTCGGCCAGACCATCGCCTTCGGAGGGCTGCTGCTGCCCATCGGAGCCGCCGGGCTCGCCGCGGTGCTGCTCGCCGCCGGCCTGCTCAACGGCCTGTCCAACGCCCCGATCGCCGCGCTGCGCACCACCCGCATCCCGGCGACGTTGCGTTCCACGACCCTGACCGTGATCGCCGCCGCCGGACTCACCGGCGGCACCCTCGGTCTGGCGGCGGCCGGAGTGGCGGCCGACCACCTGCCGATCCGGCTGCTGTTCGCCTGCCTGGCGGTGTGCCAGATCCTCGCAGGCGCCTGTTTCGTCCTCGGCGCACGAGAGCCCGCCGGCATCCGGCCCGCGGCACAACTCGCAGCTCCGGCCCCGGATCCCGCCCGTCACAACGCCACCCCGGCCGTCCGGCCGCCCACCACCGACCACCGACCACCGACACACGCCACAGACGAGGAGACCCGATGACCTCCACCACACAGGGGGGCTGCCCGTACCTGGCCGGCACCCCCGGCGCTGTCCACGTACTCGGACCGGACTTCGTCCAGGACCCCTTCCCGGTCCTGGGCGAGCTTCGCTCCGAAGGCCCGGTACACCTCGTCAGGCTGCCCGGCGGGGCCGAACGCTGGCTCATCACCCGTTATGACGACGTCATCGCGGCCCTGGCCGACCCCCGGCTCAGCAACGAGCTCGGCCGCGGCGTCCAGCAGAACCTGCCCCCCGAGCCGCTGCCGCCCCGGGCCCAGGTCACCCTGCGTACCACGCAGATCCTCGGGCGCGCCATGGCCAACCTCGATCCTCCGGAGCACGACCGGCTGCGCAAGCTCGTCGTCCGCGCCTTCAGCGCCAAACGTGTGGAGGACCTCCGCCACCGGATCCAGCAGAGCACGAACGCGCTCTTCGACGCCGTGGCCGGAACGGCCGAGTTCGATCTCGTCGAGGCAGTCGCGGACCGGCTGCCGATCAGCGTGATCTGCGAACTGCTGGGAGTACCGGCAGACCGTGCCGACCTCTTCCGCACGGCCGCCTCCGTGGTGGGCGGCTTCGTCGCCGACGACGAAGCCGCCCTGCGCATCGTCGCCGCCCTCGATGAGTTCGACGACTACGTCCGCGGCCTGATCGCCGCCCGTCGGGCCGCACCCGCACCCGACCTGATCAGCGCCCTCGTCAGCGCCGAGGCCGACGACCGGCCCCTCACCGACGACGAACTCGTCAGCATGGTCGGACTCATCCTGTTCGGCGGCTATGAGCCCTCCGCCCAACTCATCGGCAACACCCTGCTCGCAGTCCTGCAGCATCCTGCCCAGCTCGCCGCCCTGCGCGCCGACCCCTCCCTGGTGCCCGCCGCGGTCGAGGAGACCCTCCGCTACGACGGCCCCGTCACACCCGGGCTGAGCCGCTACGCCCTTGAGGACGTCGAAATCGGCGGCACGACCATTCCCAAGGGCTCGTACGTGATCGTCGGTACCGCCTCCGCCAACCGCGACCCCGATCACTGGACGGATGCCGACACCTTCGACATCACCCGGCCGGCGACAGCACGCTCACTCGGCTTCGGCCACGGCCTGCACTACTGCGTGGGTGCGCGGCTCGCCGTCCTGGAGGTCGAGACGGTCCTGACCACCGCCCTGCGCCGCTACCCCCGGCTGCGCCTGGCCGTCGACGCTGAAGAACTGGTCCACCGCCAGGGATCAGTGCGAGGGGTGCGCGAGCTTCCCCTGCGGGTGGACTGAGCAGAGAGGATGTGTGGTGGCTTCTCCGGCGGGTCCGACCCACGGGCCGACGGACACCGACTGGCTGTCCTTCGCGGGATCGGTCGGCCCGTCCGGAGGAGCCACCGCCCGCGACCGGACGGGCGCTCGGGGCGCGGGCGGCAGCGACTTCGTGCTGGCGAGGTCGGCCGTCCAGCGGCTACCAGGTGGCCCAGGGGAGGTTCCAGCCGCTGAGGCCGTTGTCAGGGGCGACGGTCTTCTCCTTGGTGTTGACGATCGTGACGACGTCGCCGATCAGTGAGCTGTTGTAGAACGACCCGGCGACGGAGGTGTCGCTGCCGCCCTCCACGTCCTTGAGCGAGACGCAGCCGTGGCTGGTGTTGGCCTTGCCGAACGGGTCGCCCTTGTACCAGTAGTTGCCGTGGAGGTAGGTGCCGGATGTGGTCAGCCGCATCGCGTGCGGGGCGGCGGGGATGTCGTACTCGTTGCCCATGCCGACGGTCTGGGAGTTCATGTGGGTGACCGGCTCCTTGGACATGATGACCATGGTGCCGCCCCAGGAGGGGTGCTGGTCGTCGCCGAGGGTGGCGGGCACGGTGGTGGACTTGCCGTCCCGCACGATCGTCATCTGGTGCGTGGCGGCGTCCGCGGTCGATATCTGGGAGCGGCCGATGGTGAAGGGTTCGTCCTTGTCGATGTCGCCCCACACGCCGGGGGCGACTTCGACGTTCTTCAGCCGGTAGTGGATGGTGACCTTGGTGTTCGGCTTCCAGTAATCGGCCGGGCGGAAGTCGATCCGGTTGTCGCCGAACCAGTGGCCCTTCACCTCGGTGCCGTTGTCGGTCTCGAAGGTGATGGCCTTGGCGACGGCGTCCTTGTTCAGGACCTTGGTGCTGAAGTCCACCTTGACGATCATGCCCACGCCGTAGGTCTGGCCGTCGGCGATGTTGTCGTTGGTCGACACCTGCTTGCCGGGCAAGGCGGTGGTGAAGGCGCTGGTGGCCGCGGCGACCAGGCCGTCTGCGTCCTTCGCTTGGGCGTTCACCGTGTAGGCCGTGCCGGGGGCGAGTGCGGCGGCGGGCTTCCAGCCGGTGCCGTCCGGGGTGATCGAGCCCTGGAGGGGCTTGCCGTCCTTGTCCGTCACGTCGACGGCGGTGAGCTTGCCGTGGGAGACGGACACATGGAGCGCGGTCGGCGCGACCCCTTGGGCTCCGTCCTTCGGCTCCACGTCCAGCACCGCGGTCGACGTCCTCGGCGTCGCCACGGCGGGCGCCCCGCCGGGGGCGGCTCCGGAGGCGGCTCCGGAGGCGGCGGTGCCGGCCGGCGCGGCGTCACCGCCGCCCTCTCCCTGGCCGTCGCCGCAGGCCGCGGTCATCAGCAGGACCCCGCCCATTGCCAGTGCCACCGCGCCGCGGTGGAGACGGTCGCTGGTGCGTATCGCGGCCCGGGCCGCCCGAACAGTGCTCACAGTTGCTCCCTCTCGGTGTTTCGCCGTCAGCTTGTGCGCCGGTTCGTCCCGGCCGCAACGGTGGGCCGGCGATCAGGGACGCGGGGACGCTGTTACCCGGTTTGAGCTGGGAAGACGTAATCTTCCTGGGACGCGTTCGCGGGGCTCAGGGAGGGCGCGGCCGGCTCCGGAGGTGCCCTCGGGGGAACCGTGGGACGGTCTGCGGCATGCTTGTCTGCCGGAGCTCGTGCCGGTCCGCGTCCGGGCGGGGCGCCGCGGAGGGGGTCCACGAACGGGTGGAGGAGCAGTGCCAGAGGGGACCGGGGGAGTGCGGGAGGCGGACGAGGTTGCGCGGCTGCTCCAGGAGCTGAAGAGCCGGTCGGGGCTCAGTTACGGCGCGCTGGCGAAGCGGCTGCACGTGAGCACGTCGGCCCTGCACCGTTACTGCAACGGTGATGTGATGCCGGTGGAGTTCGCCCCGCTGGAGCGCCTCGCGCGGCTGTGCCAGGCGACTCCGGAGGAGCGCACCGAGCTCTACCGGCTGTGGGGCATCGCCCACGCGGCGCGGGCGAACCGGCAGGCTTCCGCGCCCGCGCCCGCACCCTCACGCGCACCCGAGCCCGCAGCTGAACCCGAGCCCGCACCTGCGGCGGAGGCTTCGTCAGCGGCCCCGGTGGCACGGCCGGTGCCGGACACCCCTGACGCGCCGGGACCGGCGGAGGAACCGGCCACGGGAGGCGCCACCAGGGCCGGCGCGGCCGCCCCGGAGCCTGCCCCCGCCGTACCGCCGCAGCGGCGCGTGCGCCGGGGCGCACTCGCCGCCGTGACGGCCGCAGCGGTGCTCGCCATCATCGGGGCCGTCGCCACCGGCCTTGAGACCCACTCGGACGGTCCGCCCGCCTCCGTGCCCGCCCGGGTCGTTGACGCCGGTCCGTCCGCCGAATCCCCGACGCCGGCCCCTGTCGCCAAGCCCGTCGGCGCCGCCACTTCCACCAGTGCGGGCGCGACCCCGTCGGGGCCGACCGGCGCCGCGGACCAGGGCGCGAGCGCCCCGATCGCCGTCGCGGTCCACCCCTCGGGCTGGGACACCGAGTGCGACCAGTACGTGGTCGACCGCCCGCCGTCGGAAGTCCCCCGCCCGCCCGCAGTGGTGGACGTCCCGGCCTGGGTCTCCAAGGTCGGTGCGGTGCCCGGCGACTACCAGTCGATCGAGCTCACCGTGCAGGGCACCGGCAGTGAGACCGTGGTGCTGACCGCCCTTAACGTCCGCATCGCCCGGATCGCGGCCCCGCTGCCCTGGAACACCTACTCCATGGGCGAGGGCTGCGGCGGCGGAATGGACGTCCACTCCTACAACCTCGACCTGGACGCGGCCCGCCCCCGTCCGGTCCTGGAAGAGGACAGCATCGGCCTGCCGCTCAAGGTGAGCGAGCGGGACCCGGAGGTCATCGAGGTGACCGCCCGGACCACCTCCCACGACGTCAGCTGGTACCTGGAACTGGAGTGGACCAGCGGCAACCGCAAGGGCACGCTGACCATCGGCCCCGGCGCGGGCACGCCCTTCCGCACCAGCGCGGTCAAGGGCCGGCCGCTCTACCGCTACCCGATCGACGGGAAGGCCTGGGAGCCCAGCCCCTTCCAGCAGTGACGGCCGAGCGGGGTCCCTGTGCCGTTGGGAAACTCGGCGCTGCTGCTCGGAGTGGGTCTGGCGAGCCGTCACGGCCGGCTGGAAATGCGCCGGTCCGCCGCCCGAATGAGTCCCGTCCAGCGTCTAGCGGCTTTTATGGCCGCGGCGCTCCTGATCGCCGGCGGTGTCACCGCCGGGGTCTACTCCTCCACCGAGCGTCCACCGGCGTGTGCGCGGGCGGACGTGCAGGAGACGTTCGGCATGACGGCCCTGAACGAGTGCCTCGACGAGGTCGCCAAGTGGTGCGAGGACAACTACCCGGAGGACGGGGCCTGCAAGAACAAGGTCTTCGGATACGACCCACGCCCGCTCGGCCAGGACTGAACCCGGCGGCGCCCTGCACGACGGCGATGCGGACCTTGCTGGTCTGCCCGCTCTGGAGTGCCCGAGCAGGGCGGTCTTCAGGTGGAGTGAGGCGGATGAAGACGTGACGTCGCCGCCGCCGAAGAGGAGGCGGCCGAACGCGCTCGTCTCGCCGATATTCCGTTGGTGACGCTCCGTCGGATCGGTACGGTCGCGGGCATGGCAATCCCGATCGTGTTCGACATGGAGACCGGCGACCCCGACGACGTCTTCACCCTGTGTGCCCTCGCGACCCATCCGTGGGCACGTCTGGTGGCCGTGACGGTCATGCCCGGATCGGATGAGCAGGTCGGCATCGTCAAGCACCTCCTCGGGCGCCTCGGGGTGAGCGCGCCGGTCGGCGCGTACCGGCCGGGCGCCGACGTGAAGCCGGTGTCGGGCTTCCACCGCCGATGGCTTGGCAGCGTTCCGGCTCGCGAACCCGACGCCGAGGCCTGGCAGCTGCTGCGGGACGCCTTCGCCAACGGGGACGCGACGCTGCTCACGGGGGCGCCGCTGAAGAATCCCGGCATGCTCCTGGAGCGGGAACCGGACGTGCGCATCGCCCGCTGGGTCGCGCAGGGCGGCTTCGCCGGCGACTGCGTCGTCCCGCCCGAACACCGTCTCCCCAAGTTCGAGGGACGCGAGACCTGCCCGACGTTCAACTTCAACGGCGCTCCGGACGCCGCGTTGAAGCTGCTGGAATCGCCCCACGTCGGTGAGCGGGTGCTCGTCTCGAAGAACGTCTGCCACGGCGTCGTCTACGACGGCGCGATGCACGCCGCCCTGTCGGCGCGGCGGCTCACACCCGGGATGGCGCTCGTGCGGGAGGGCATGGGGGTCTACCTGGCAAAGCGCCGCGCCGGCAAGGCCTTCCACGACCCGCTCGCGGCGGCCGTGGCGCTCGACGAATCCGTCTGCGCGTTCCGCGAGGTCGAGGTGTACCGCGAGCGCGGCGCCTGGGGTGCGCGTCCGGCGGCAGGCACCCGGACGCGGATCTCGGTCTCGGTCGACCACGCGCGATTCCTGGACGTCCTCACGGCTACTGGGTGACGGCCCTCGCTCCGAGCGAGGTGGTTGTGCGGCCCGCTCGGCCCGGTGCGGTGGCGCTTCGGACGCCCCGGCCGGCACTGCCTGACCGAGGCGCTGGAGAACCGGAAGGCCGCGCGGGCGGTGCCGATTCCGATCGGTAGCCGCGGCCTGTCTGCTCGAACCGCGGCGCGGTTCCGTGGGTTTTCCGGGAGGTCGGTGGGATTGTCGCGATCCTGTCCCAACGCTCGACCGTGCCGGGTGGCGGCTTGAACCGGTGGGCATACCGGGTATACATACTCGGTATGCCCATTCGTCACGGTCTCCTCGCCCTGCTCGACCAGGGCGCGCGCTACGGCTGCCAGCTGCGCACCGAGTTCGAGGCGCGCACCGAGTTCGAGGCGCGCACCGGCGCCACCTGGCCGCTCGACGCCGGCCAGGTCTGTACCACGCTGGGCCGCCTGGAACGGGACGGCCTGGTGGAACCGGCCGGGGAGGACGCGGAGGGCCACGTCTTCTACGCCCTCACCGGCAAGGGGCGCGCCGAACTACGGGAACGGTTCGAGACTCCGGTCCCGCGGACCAACCCACCCCGGGACGAGTTGGCGATCAAGCTGGCGATGGCCGTGACCGTACCGGGCCTTGACCTCAACGCCGTGGTCCAGTCGCAGCGCCGCCACAGCATGAAGGCCCTCCAGGACTACAACCCGGCTCAAGGCCCGTGCCGTGGCCGACGAGAGCCAGCAGCCCAACGATCTTGCCTGGCCGCTGGTGCTGGACCAGCTGATCTTCCAGACCGAGGCCGAAATCCGCTGGCTGGACCACTGCGAGACCCGCCTGTCCCAGCACGCGCCGCCGCCCCGCCGGGGGCCGCGACCAACCGCCGGCCGGCGGCACCGGGAGCCAGCGCCTCCGCGCCCGCCCCGTCCCGCCGCACCCGCTTCCGACCGAACACCGCAAGGGGAATGACCATGTCTCACACCGACGTACCCGTGCTCCAACTGGAGCGCGTCACCCGTGCCCACGGCCGCGGCGCCGCCGAGGTCCACGCCCTGAGCGGGGTGGACCTGGCGGTGTACCCGGGTGAACTCGTGGCCGTCATGGGCCCGTCCGGGTCCGGCAAGTCCACGCTGCTCACCCTGGCCGGCGGCCTGGACAGCCCGACCAGCGGCAGGGTGGTGGTCGAGGGCACCACCCTCGGCAAGCTCTCCCGCAAGAAACTCGCCCAGGTGCGCCGCCGCGCGGTGGGCTACGTCTTCCAGGACTACAACCTGATACCCGCGCTGACCGCCGCGGAGAACATCGCATTGCCGCGCGAACTGGACGGTGTCTCCAGCCGCGCCGCCCGCCGGGAGGCGCTCGCCGCCCTGACCGAACTCGGCATCGAGGACCTCGCCGACCGCTTCCCCGACGACATGTCCGGCGGCCAGCAGCAGCGGGTCGCCATCGCCCGGGCGCTGATCGGCGAGCGCCGGCTGGTGCTCGCCGACGAGCCCACCGGTGCCCTCGACTCCACCACCAGTGAGTCCGTGCTCGGCGTCCTGCGCGCCCGCTGCGACGCGGGTGCGGCCGGGATGATGGTCACCCACGAGGCTCGCCATGCCGCCTGGGCCGATCGCGTGGTCTTCCTGCGCGATGGCCGGATGGTCGACGAGAGCGTCGGCGGGAACGCCGCCAGCCTGCTGATCTCCGCCGCGACCAACAGCGTGAAGGGCCCGGGATCGGAGTGAGCCTCACCTCCTGGCGGGCCGCCCTGCTGATCGCCCGCCGCGACGCCCTGCGAGCCAAGGGCCGCAGCGCCCTCGTCCTCGCCATGCTCACCCTGCCGGTGCTCGGCGCGGCCGGCATCGACGTGGTCGAGCGTAGCTCCCAGCTGACCCCGGCCGAACGCGCGACCCGGATGATGGGCACCACGGACGCCACCATCAGCATGTTCGGCCGCGGCCGGATCGTCCTTCAGGAGCCGGTCGCCGAGGACGGCCTCACCACCAACGGGCCCAGCAGCAACCAGAAGCCCACCTCCGAGCAGCAGCGTAGCGCCGGCACCGACCCGGCCGTCCTGCTGCCCCAGCTCCTTCCGGCCGGCAGCGTGCTGCTGCCCGCGGGCGAGGGCCCGATGGCGTCCGCCCGCTCCCGGGACGGACTGCTCACGGTGGAGACCACCGAAGCGGACCTCAATGACCCGGCCTGGCACGGGATGCTGAACGTCGTCTCCGGCCGTGCCCCCGGAGCAGCGGACGAGGTCGCCGTCACCCAGGCTTTCCTGGACCAGGCGCACCTCGCGGTGGGTGACACCACGAGCGTGCGCGGGCTGCCCGGGCAGTTCCGCATCACCGCCGCCGTCGAGTACCCGAACGACCTCCACCGGCTCCAACTCGTCGGCCGCCCGGGTGCCCTGATCGCCCCGTTGACCGCGGCCCAGCGCGCCGACTCGTCCGGCACGAACGACCTGCGGTGGTTGGTGAAGCTGCCGCACGGCGCGGTGCTGGACTGGCACGCGGTGCGGGAACTGGACAAGTACGGCTTCGCCACCACCTCGCGCAGCGTGGTGCTCGACCCGCCGCCCTCCTCCCAGGTGCCGTACGACCTGCAGTACAAGCACGACAGCGGATCCGGCGTCAACCGGACCGAGGCGGCCACGGTGGTGGCGGTGGTCGGCATGGCGCTGCTGGAGATCGTGCTGCTCGCCGGCCCGGCGTTCGCGGTCGGCGCCCGGCGCTCCCGGCGGCAGCTCGGGCTGATCGCCGCGGGGGGCGGCGACCGCTCGCACATCCGCGCGGTGGTGCTCGGCGGCGGCCTCGTGCTGGGGCTGGCCGGAGCCGTGACCGGTACGGTCGCGGCCATCGGCCTGGTGGTCGCCGTCCGGCCCTGGCTGGAGGAGGCTGCGGGCCAGCGGTTCGGACAGCTCAGTGTGCGCCCGCTCGACCTGGTCGCCGTCGCGGCGATCGGCCTGGTCACCGGCCTGCTCGCGGCGATCGTCCCGGCCGTCCAGGCCTCCCGCCAGGACGTGGTGGAGTCCCTCAGCGGCCGGGGCACCACCAGGCCGGTCAGCCGCAAGCTGCCCCTGCTCGGCGTGGCGATGGTCGCGGGCGGCGCCGCGCTCGCCCTGCTCGGGGCCGTCTCGACGCGCTCCACCGTGCTGCTGGGCGGGTCGGCCGTCGCCGAACTCGGCATGGTGGCCTGCACCCCGCTGCTGATCGGCCTGTTCGGCCGGCTCGGCCGCAGCCTCCCGCTCGGCCCCCGGCTCGCGCTGCGCGACTCGGTCCGCCACCGCGGCCGAACCGCGCCCGCCGTCGCCGCGGTGATGGCCGCCGTCGCGGGTTCCGTCGCGATCGGCATCTACACCACCAGCAGCGACCAGGAGTCCCGGGACAAGTACGCGGCGAACGCGCCGGCCCACGCGGTCACCCTGGCCCCCCGGGGCTGGGACCCGGCCAATTCCGACCCTACCCAGCTGAACCAACTGCGCAGCGCCGTCGAGCAGTCCATGCCGCCGCTCGGCCAACGGGCCGACGTGGACCGGACCACCTACTGCCCCGGCACCGGCAACCGGCACTGCGGCACCCTGCAGGTCCAGATCCCGAAGGACCGCCGCTGCCCCGCCACGGACGAGGACAACACCGGAAACTTCAACGAGGCGTTGTTCGAGCAGGAGAAGCTGACCGACCCGCGCTGCAGCTACTTCGACAACGAGCACATCGGCGATTTCGGCGACGTGCCGGCCGGGGACGCGACCGTGCTGCACAACCTGTTCGGGGTGCAGGACCCGGCGGCCGAGAAGGCGCTCGCCGACGGGAAGGCGGTGGTCTTCGACCCCTACTACGTCCAGAACGGGAAGATCACCATCGTGCTGACCGAGCCCCTGGCCGCTTCGGCCAACAGCCGTCCCGGCAGCGGCCCGCCGCCGAAGCCGGTGACCCACCTGGTGAGCGTCGACGCGGTGGTGGTGAACGGGAGCACCCGGAGCGCCCAGGCACTCATCTCGCCGGACACGGCGCGGCGGCTCGGTCTGGGAGCCGTGGACGCGGGTTCCGTCTGGCTGCCGGCCACGGCGCCCTCGTCCGACGCCGAGCAGAAGGCCGCCGGCGCCGTCGGCCGTGTCACCGACCAGGCCAAGGTCACCGTGGAGCGCGGCTACCAGTCGCAGCAGACGCTGATCGGCCTCGGCCTCACCGGGTTCGCCGCGCTGGTGGCGCTGGGTGCCGCCGGGATCGCCACCGGCCTGGCCGCCGCCGACTCCCAGCAGGACCTGGCCACCCTCGCCGCCGTCGGCGCGGCCAGTGGCATCCGGCGCCGACTGTCCGGGTTCCAGTGCGGGGTGATCGCCGCGATGGGCGCAGTGCTCGGCACGGTCAGCGGGTTCGTGCCCGCCGTGGCGCTGCGGGTGCTGAAGGGCTCGGAGCGGGTGAACGGCGAGGCGGCGCACACGGTGATCTCGGTGCCCTGGCTGAACATCGGGCTCACGCTGATCGTGCTGCCGCTGCTGGCGGTCGGGCTGGCGATGCTGCTCACCCGCTCGCGCCCGGAGCTGGTCCGCCGCGCGGCGTGACGGCCGGCACACCGGTCACGGTCCGCTCCGGCGGCGCGGCCCGGGGCGGTTCGACCGTCCCGGGCCGCAGCACGTAGGAACCGCCGGCGTACGCGGGACTACGCCGAGCCGGTCAGCTCCTGGTCCTCGGCCGCCTGCTCGACCTCACGGACCAGCCCTGCGACGCCCAGTGGTGGTGGCAGTTCGCCGCCGGGGCGGTGTGACAGGACATACCGGGAGGACAAGGGGCCTGACCGGGGCATTCCGGGCGGGACAACGTGCTGGTCAAGGGGTGGGACAAGGGGCGCGGTCAGACTGCGGACAAGGGGGCGGCGTGCAGTGCCGGCCGCACCCGGGCGCCCGCCCGGGTGCCGGGGCCGGCCACCGTGCCAGGCCTCGGCCTCGTCGCCGGCACCGCGTGCCGCCCCGAAACGCCAGGAGGCCGCCACCTCGGGCGGGGATGGTGGCCTCCGGTGCCTTTCTTTACCAGTGGTGGTGGTCGTCGCAGGGGTCGATGACGGTGGGGTCGGTGGCGGTGGCGGTGCCGTTGCCGCCTCCGCTGACCATGGCGGTGTTGGTGAGGGTGCCGGTGGCGGTGCGGGCGACGCGGACCCGCAGCGTGATGGGCGGGTAGGTGTTGCCGGGGTTGAGGACGTCGCTGCGGGTGCAGGTCAGGGTGCTCCGGACGCAGCGCCATCCTCTGCCGGTGATGCTGGCGGCGGTGAGTCCGGCGGGGAGGGTGTCCTTCATGGTGACGGTGGTGCCGTCGGTGGGGGCGGTCCCGTTGTTGCCGACGGTGATGGTGTAGGTGCCCGTCCTGCCCGGGGTGAAGTTGCCGGTGTGGGTCTTGGTGATGGTCAGGGAGGGCCCTGCGGGGACGGGGGTGATCGCGACACCGAACGGGGTGTTGACGGGGATGGTGGCGGTGACGGTGTTGCTGGTGGTGTCGATCACCGACACGGTGTTCGAGGAGAAGTTGGTGACGTAGACGTGCTTGCCGTCGGGGTTCATTCCGAGCTTGAAGGGGGTGGCGCCGACGGTGACGGTGGTGCTGACGGTGTTGCTGGTGGTGTCGATCACCGACACGGTGCCGTCGGCGACGTTGCCGACGTAGACCTGGTGGCCGTCCGGGGTGATCGCGTTGCCGTACGGCGAGTTGCCTACCGGGATGGGGGAGCCCACCACGGCGTTGGTGGTGGTGTCGATCACCGACACGGTGTTCGCGGAGAAGTCGTCGACGTAGGCGTGGAGGCCGTCCGGGGTGATCACGATGCCAACCGGCTGGGTGAAGCCGGGGATGGTGGCGGTGACGGTGTTGCTGGTGGTGTCGACCACCTGCACCTGGCCGAGCGCGAGCTCGGTGACGTAGGCGTGGAGGCCATCGGGTGTGATCGCGAGGAACCGCGGATCGCTGCTGGAGGCGATGGGGACGTCGGCGGTGACGGTGTTGGTGGTGGTGTCGATCACCGACAGGTCGCCCGGAAAGGAAACGACGTAGGCGCGCAGGCCGTTCGGGGTGATCGCCACAGCGTTCGGGTGGTCGCCGGCGGGCAGGGGGATGGTGGTGGTGACGGTGTTGGTGGTGGTGTCGATCACCGACACGTTGCCCGAGCCGCGGTTGGCGACGTAGGCGTGCTTGCCGTCCGGGGTGACCTTCACGTCCTCCGGCTGAGTGCCGACGGGGATGGTGGTGGTGACGGTGTTGGTGGCGGTGTCGAACACCGTCACCGAGCTGCCACCGACGTTGTTGACATAGCCCTGCTGGCCCGTGGCGGCCATGGCCGGGGACGGGGCCAGCACCGGCAGGGCCAGCCCGGCCGTCAGGGCCAGTCCCGCCGCCAAGGCCCGCACCCGTACCCACGGCCCGGGCCGAAACCCACTGCTTTCGGGCTCCGGATCGCGACGTGCGGGCTCACCCGCGCAATCGTGTAGATCGGCTCGACGCATCGCTCTCTCCTCACAACCGGCGTCACGGTCCCGTGCCCCCGCAGCGAGCTGCGATGGTCTGGAGATCGACACGACCGTGACTGCGACAAACAGGGACAAACGATGCATATGCCGCATTGACGAAGAGCCAGCGCGACACGCTTCCACCGGCGACCGAACGAGGGAGCCCGGCCAGTCGGTGTTGACGGCCTCTCGAGCGCTGAGGCGGAGACCTTGATACCCGCCACGCCGCGTGGCGTCGTCCCGGCCGTCCTGCGCCGGGCGATGCCACGGTGCCGACACCCGATTGCCCGACCGCCCTCGGACGGGCAGTGCCGGCCACCCTGCCGAGTCCGGCCGCTCATCCCACAGGGCGCAGGAGCCGATCACGTAGACGACCGACGTGAACCCCGGGACTTGAGGGAGTCCTGTTGACGACCACTGTCGTTCCGCCCCGGCGGCGAGCGCCGCGCAGTGAGGCACCGGAGCCGACCGTCGTGGGCCGCCTGCCGTTGATCGAGGCGCGCATGCTCGCCTGGCTGGCCTGCCAGGCCGCTGCCGCGCGGCAGGTGACCGTACGGCAACTCGCCGAACTCCAGGGCCCTGCGGGCCGACCGATCGGCGTGAAGGAAGCGCTACAGATCGCGGGCGACCTGATGGACACGGGCCTGGTCGTCGTGCCCGGGCTGAGGGGCGCGGGGCTCGACCAGCAACTGCCCGTCTACACCGCCGGCTACCGGCGCCCGGAGACGAAGGTGGTCGAGAAACGGTCCGAGCCTCACAGGGTGAGCGGAGGGGAGTTCCGCGACGAGCATGGCGACAACGCCCTCTACGGTCCAACCGCGGCTATCACCAAGGCCGGAAGCGATGCATCCGCAACGGCAAGCTCCCCGAGGGCTTCACGAGCCCAATCAAGCCCACCTACGATCCGGACAACCCCAGTTGGCAGAAGACGCGGATACACCATGACCAAGCATGATGCGAAGGTGTTCTCCGACGCATTCGCCGCACTGGACAGCCAGTAGGCAGTTGTCCTTGAACCAGGGCTTCTCACCAGACGTTTTATCCCTCGCTGACGAATCGGACAACGTCTGGTGAGACAACGACAGAATCACGTGAGACGGGGCACCCGGCGTGAGCGTGATGTGCAGTCGTCCACCGCAGCCCGGGCGACCCCGCGATCGACGGCTGCACGTATCGCCCACCGGCCGTTCCCGGCCCCCGATCACCCTGTGCGACGCCGTGACCGGTCAACGCAGGGCCGAAGCCAGCCCGCCAACGGGCCAGCTCGGACCATCCGGGCTTCCCAGCCACGCCCACTGCCTCTCGAGGGTGACGGCGATGCCGTAGTCGTACAGCTCGGGCCGACCGAGTTCCTCCCACTGGGACCAGGCGGCCATCAGCTCGTCGCCGATCCGCCGCTCACCGCCCTGGAACAGCATGGTGGTGCCATCGCCGCGCGCACCGAACGTGGCCCACGACCGGTCGCCGTCGTGGACCCAGGCGTTGACACCGTCCTCGTCCCGGCCGGTGCGCAGCACGGCGTCCGGCACGGCCACCCGCAGCGCGAACCGCAGGTGCCAGTCGCTCTCCAGCGCGGCCAGGTCACGCGCCACCACCTGCCGCACCTCCGGCTCGCCGGTGCCGCGCACCGCCGCGTACGCGGCATGGCCGCCGGCCACCGGAGCTGGTCCGCACCTGTCCGCCATGAACTGCCCCAGTCCCCGCACCGGCCCCGTGGCGCTGCGCCCGTCGTCGGCGACCGTGAGGGCGACGTGCCCAAGCGGTCCCCAGGGGTAGACGATCCGGCCGCCAGGCCGGACGGCCTCCACCCAGGACCACGGGACGGTCGCGACGGCATAGGTGGCGTGGAGACGGTCGACCGGAATCCCGCCGGGCGCCCCGGCGCCGGTGGCGTCGCCGACCAGCACCTCGGCGTCGACCGCGGCGCCATCAAGACGGCCGCGGGCGAACGCGGCCAGGACCTCGTCGACCTCGGTGGAGACCACCAGGCCGGGCCCGGTGCGCCAGGCCGCGAGCGCGGTGGTCCAGCCCTGTCCGGTGCCGACGTCCCACACCCGCATCCCGGGCTCCAGCATCAGCGCGTCGAGCATGTCGGCGACCACGCCGGGCGCGGACAGGCTGGAGGAGGGCAGCCCGTCGGTGACCTGGGTGATCGCTGCCGCGTCGACGCCGGCGTAGAGCTCGCCCGCCCAGCCCTGCGGTTCCGGCGCCCGGTCGACGGGCACGTACACACGACCGTCCCACCGCCACAGCCTGTCCGGCGCGAACAGGTCGCGCGGCAGCGCGGCGAAGGCCTCGCGCAGCCACGGCGAATCCTGAGGCCATGCCCCGCGCCGCTCCATCGCCGCGTCCAGCCGTACCCGACGGTCTGCCAGATCCTCGGCACTCACTATTTCTTGTGCTTCCCGCCACTCGGCGGCGGGGGCGGAACCTGCCCGTCGGCATTGTTCGGCGGCGGGTCGCCCTGGCCCGGGTCCGGCGACGGCTTCTCGTGCTCACCCCTCAACGGCGGCATACTGCTGCTCCCTTCGGTGCATGGACACGACTGGTCGCCCATCCTGGCGCAGCCCCACGCCCGGGCGGTAGAGGGCGTGCGGGAGCGTCCATGAGGCGTGCGGGCCGTCGATACGCACCCCGTCCGCAGGCCGAACCCGGTGGGCCCGGCGTCTCAGCTTCGGCCCGCCGCGCCTTGCGCGGACGGGGCAGCCCGGTCACGGTCGCGCCGACGGTGTCGATCCCGACGGCCCGCGGCGCGCACCTCCTCGGGGCGGCACTGCGGTCCTCTGCCAGCACCACCAGGGTCGCGTACCCCCGACGACCATGCCGCGGCCAATAGCCCGGCCTGTCGCCCGGCTCCCAGTGGGCAGGCGTTCGATGAGGCGCCGGCCGGGAAGGACCGATGATCGCCGCCAAGCTCGACTACCGCTGGCACCTGCGTCACCTGATGGCGGATCACGGCATGTTCTCCACCACGGACCTCTTGCCGCCGCTGGCCGCGCGCGGCGCTCGCGCAGCGGGCCCGGCGGTGTTCCGCACAGCAGCAGCAGGCCGAAGCCGTCGGCCAGCGCGAGCGCGGTCTCCGCCCAGTGCTCGCCCGGATCCTCGACGACGACCAGGCGGGACAGGTCGACGCCGAGCTCGGCGGCCGCGAGCAGGCCGAGCCCTTCGAAGCCGAGCGCGGCGCACCGCGTGCCGGTGGAGGCGGCGGTCGCCGCGAGGGCCAGGAGCAGGGCGGTGCCGCCGCCGGTCACCGAGACGACGGCGCCCGGGCGCAGGCCGCGCTCGGGCAGGAGGTCCTGCAGGACCGGTACCAGCGGCCCGGGGCGGGACAGCTGGAGCTGGGATGCCAGTGCGGCGAGTGTTGTCGTGCAGCGACGTCGGCGCCGTAGCGGTCGGGCAGGTCGGACATCCGCGGGCGTCGATGAGATGGGCGACGGCGTCGAACAACTCCTGGGCACGCTCCTCAGTGCCGACACCGTCGAACGACGCGCACTCCTGAGCAGACCTACCAGCAGCAGTGCCGCGGCCCCGCTGCTCCTGGCCCTCGTCTCCGTGACCACCCACCGCCTCTCGGCCGCCCCCCGGCCTGGATACGGTCACCGTCCTGAGACGGGCCCGGCGCGAGTGCAGAACGAGCGAGGCTCCCTGGCGGTCGAGCGAGATGTCCGACGTCTCGACCCGCGCGCCAGGGAGCCTCGTTGTGCGCTGGTTCAGGCTTCCGGTCGGCGGACGCACTCGATCAGGTAGTCCCCGGTGACAGTCTCGACGGTGACGCCGTGCGCCTCGCTGTGGAAGCCGGGGAAGGCCCTGTCGAAGGACTCCAGAGCGCGCAGGTAGCGCAGGAGCGGTCCGTCGGCGGCACCGGTCGACTCCCCGGGCATGAGCACCGGGATGCCCGGAGGCGTCACCGTGACCATGGCGGCCGCGACCCGATCGGCGGCCGCGCTCAGGCGTACGCGTTCGGTGCCCCCTCGGATCAGCCGCTGGTAGCAGCGCTGGGGCGGTTCCACGGGCTCGGGGAGCTGCTGGAACGCGGTGTCGAGTGCGGTGATCAGCTCCGCGCGGGTGAGGTGCTCGTGCATCCGCTGACACAGGTCGCGCAGCGTCGTGCCCGCGTACCGGGAAGGGAACTGGGCAACGAGGCCGGGCAGCACCCGCTCCAACGGCGCATCGGTGTCGTAGAGGGTCTTGAAGTCCATCAAGGCGTCCATCAAGGTGCCCCACTTGCCCTTGGTGATGCCCATGGAGAACAGGATCAGCGTGGTGTAGCTGTCGGTCTTCTCCACGACGATCCCGCGGGTGGCCAGGTACGCCGTCAACACGCGTGCGGGAATGCCCCACGGCGAGGTCTCGCCCTTCGCCGTCACCCCGGGGCAGGTCAGGGTGACCTTGATCGGATCGAGCATGCAGTAGCCGTCTTCGAGGCCCTCGAAGCCGTGCCAGTCGGCGCCCGGTTCCAGGAGCCAGCAACTCGCCTCGTCGCGCAGCAGCGCCGCGGGGGCGTCGGCGAAGGGCATGCGCCGGCCGGTGGCCGGATCGGTTACCTCGTCGGGCTGCCAGATGCCGAAGAACCAGTCGGGCCGGTCTCCCGCGTCGACGATCCGGCGTCCGGTACGGATGACGGCCTGGCGGAAGCGGATGGCCTCGGTGAGCGCCTCGTCGATCAGCCACCGGCCCTGTGGGCCGTCCATCATCGCGGTTGCCACGTCGAGGGAGGCGATCGCCGGGTAGAGCGGTGACGTGGTGCCGTGCATCATGAACGCCTCGTTGAAGCGCTCGTGTTCGACGGGCGCGCGGGGCGAGCTCCTGACGTGCACCATGGCGCCCTGCGACAGGGCGGCGAGCAGCTTGTGGGTGGACTGCGTGGCGAACACGGTGGGCCGCTGCGGGCCCTCGAAGGTGTCCGGGCCGACGGCCATGCCGTAACGGCGGGCGTAGAGGGGGTGGAAGCGGGCGTAGGCGAACCACGCCTCGTCGAAGTGCAGGCGCGGTGTGCTCGGGGCGAGAGCGTGCGCCGCGGCGAGGGTGTCGTAGCACAACCCGTCGTAGGTGGAGTTGGTCACCACCGCGTACTGGGCCCGGTCGGACACCGCCCCGGCCGTCAGCGGGTTGGCGGCGATGCGGGCGGCCACGGCGTCCGCGGCGATCTCGGCTGGCGGCAGCGGGCCGGCGAGGCCGTAGCCGTTGCGGGTGGGAACCAGGTACACGGGACGGGCACCGGAGATCACCAGGCCGTGCAGCACGGACTTGTGGCAGTTGCGGTCCACGAGCGCGATCTCGTCGGCGGTGACGCTGTAGTGCCCCACCATGCGGTCCGCGGTGGAGTTGCCGTGCAGGACGAAGTACGTGCGGTCGGCGCCGAAGACCCGGGCGGCGTTGCGCTCGGCCTCCCCGATCGGCCCGTTGTGCTCGAACAGCGACCCGAGCTCTCCCACCGAGATCGACAGGTCGCTACGGAAGAGGCGCTCGCCGAAGTAGTCGAAGAAGGCCCGCCCCGCCGCGGACTTCAAAAACGCGACACCGCCGGAGTGCGCGGGGGTGTGCCAGGAGTACTCGTGCGCGTCGTCGAAGCGGCGCAGCGCCTTGAAGAACGGCGGAAGGACGTCCCGGTGGTAGGCGCGGGCGGCGGTGGTGACCCGGCCTGCGATGAAGGCGGCGGTGTCCTCGAGCGGCCAGATGTAGCCGACCACGGCCTCCGAGACCCACAGCGGCAGCCGCTCCAGGTCGTGGTCGGACTCGTCCGCCATGAGCAGGAAGACCGGGAGGTCCTTGAACCGGCGCTGGATCAGCCGCAGGACGTCCGCGCCGCCGACCTCCTGGTCGCCGTCGTCGTCGCCCGGCAGGTCCCAGGCCACCACGGCCGCCGCGAGCCCCGACTCCGTGCGCAGGACCGCCCGCGCGTCCCGGGCGGTAGCCGCCCAGCGGAGGGCCAGGCCCTGGTTCTCCAACTCCTTGCCGATCCGCCGCAACTGCTCGGTGCTCACCCCTCCCTGCAGCGGGTTCTCGCGCAGCGCCAACAGCACAGTGCCGCTCACCATGACAGCCCCCTCCGTGACCCACAGCGCCCTTCGGCGCCCGGCACAGTCTCGTCCGGCCGGGGCACGTCAGCGGCGGTATTCGCTGCGCTTCACTCGAAGGCGCTAACGCCTGAGCTTGGCGTTTAACCTCGCTGCGCTTGGTGTTCCTTGATCGACTCGGCGCGTTTCACGGACTTGCCGACGTCGTGGTGCTTGGCGCGGCGC
>NZ_JBSFGU010000024.1:0-110087 GCF_053596725.1 Kitasatospora sp. NPDC001660
ATGATCAACCGGACGGTATCGACTCGATCCCTGCACGTCAAAGCGAAAATCCACACCAAAGCACCACATCGGCAACCACGTGTGAACCCGGGCCGAACTTGACGTGTCCCACGGCCCCTTCGGGCGCTCCGACGGCCCGTCAGGGCCCTGGCGGGGCGGCCGCTTCCAGTTCGGCGACGGCCTGCCGCCGGGTGGGGACCGCCGGTCGGGCCCGGGTGCGAGCCGGTCACCGGCCGCGGCTGCGGACGGACCGGTGGCCGCGGCCGGCGCCGACCGCTGCGCCGGTCCTGCCGGCGGGATCCGAGCTCGCCGGGTCGGTGGCGCCGGACTCCGCCGGCACACAGCCGGCTCCCCGTCGGGAGCGGAGTCGGGAGCGACGGTGCGGGCGTCCCGGCACTGCCGTCCCGGTCAGCCGGCCGGAGTGAGGTCTGTCCGGCGGATCTCACCACCCGCCGGAACACCGGCAGATCGGGGAGCCGGACCCTTCGAGCGGTGCCGTGCGCCGCCTCGCGGTCAGGCGCCGCCGGCGATCTGGCCGAGGTAGGTCCAGCCGTCCGGGCCGCTGGGGTCGCCGCCGTTGTTGGCGTAGGCGGTAACGTGGCCGTCCGCGTCGGTCCGCAGGTAGTCGGCGTGGGTGTCGGCGGTGAAGTCGACGAGTTGGACGCTGGTGTGGTCGGTGGTGACGCCGGTGGCGATCCGGCCGAGGGCCTGCCAGCCGCCGTGTCCGTCGCCGCCGCGGTTGAGCCACGTGGAAATGGAGCCGTCCGGGTTGATGACGTGGTAGTCGGCCTTGCCGTCGCCGTCGAAGTCGGCGAGGCGGACGCGGCTGCGGTCGGCGGTGACGCCGGTGGCCACCTGGCCGAGGGCCTGCCAGCCGTTGCCGCCGGCGGGGTCGCCGCCGCGGTTGAGCCAGACCTTGACCGAGCCGTCGGGGTTGATCAGCCAGTAGTCGGCCTTGCCGTCGCCGTCGAAGTCGGCGAAGCGTACCTGGTCCGGGTCGGTGGTCAGGCCGGTGGCGACGATGCCGATGTCCTGCCAGCCGCTGGGGCCGGACACGTCGCCGCCCTTGTCGAGCCAGACGTGGACGGAGCCGTCGGGGTTGATGAGGATGTAGTCGGCCTTGCCGTCGCCGTCGAAGTCGGCGAGGCGGACGCGGCTGCGGTCGGTGGTCAGGCCGGTGGCCACGCGGCCGAGGGCCTGCCAGCCGTTGCCGCCGGCGGGGTCGCCGCCGTGGTTGAGCCAGACGTTGACCGAACCGTCGTCCTCGATGACGACGTAGTCGGGCTTGCCGTCGCCGTCGAAGTCGGCCCAGCGCACCCGGCCGCTGCCGCCGGCCTCGGTGCCGGCGCGGGGGACGGCGCGGCGAGGGGCCCAGCCGTCGGCGACGGTGTGGTCGAGGGCGTCGTGGAAGACCTGGGCCATCTTGCGGTAGCCGTCGTCGTTGGGGTGCAGTTGGTCGGGCAGGTCGGTGGCGGGGTCGAGGGCGGCCGGGGCCGCGTAGCGGACGTGCCGGCCGGCGCGCTGCCGGTCGGCCAGCAGGGCGCCGGCCGTGCTGTTGAAGGCGGCGGTCTGCTGCTCTAGGCCGGGTGTGGCGGTGAGCAGGCCCTGGACGATGACGGCCGCTCCCGGCTTGTCGGCGTGGATGCGGTCGACGAGCTCGGACAGCCGGGTGGCGGCCTGGACCGGATCGGCCTTGTCCCACTTGAGGTCGTTGATCCCCAGGTGCAGCAGGACGACGTCCGGGTCGGCGGCGGTCAGCCACTGGTCGATGCCGTCGCGGATCTGTGCGATCCGGTAGCCGCTGTGGCCTTCGTTGTCCGGGTCCGCCATGGAGCCGGCGGAGTTCGAGCCGACCATGTCGATGGTGTAAGGGGACTGACTGGCAGTCATGTCCCACAGCGGCGCGCGGTAACCGGCGCGGGTGTTGCTTCCGGCCCCGTAGGTGATCGAGTCGCCGAGCGGCATGACCTTGATCAGGGGAGGCGCGGGCTTGGTGGCGGCGTGGGCGGCGGTCGGAGCCGGGCCGAGGCTGGCGCCGGCCACGGCGAGGAGGGCCGCCAGCGTCCGGGAGGCGGTCTTTTTCATGGCAGAAGGTGCGGCTTTCGAACGGGGCCGGTGGTGGCCGGCCGTGGAGTGCGTGGGGCCCGGGTCGCTTCGCGCGCCGTGCGGCGCGCGGAGCGACCCGGGTGGTCGTGTGACCGGGTAACGACCGGGCCCGGCCGGCCGTCACCCCAGGCGGGTCAGGCGCCGCTGGCGATCCGTCCGAGGTCCGCCCAGCCGTTCGGACCGGCCGGGTCGCCGCCCTTGTTGGCGAACGCGCGGGTGCTGCCGTCACCGGGGTTCCAGAGGTAGTCGGCCTTGCCGTCGCCGGTGAAGTCCGTCAGGTAGACGGAGTTCTGATTGGTCGTCAGTCCGGTGGCGACGCGGCCGAGGGCCTGCCATCCGTTGCCGCCGGCCACGTCGCCGCCCTTGTTGAGCCAGAGCTTGACCGAACCGTCGGGGTTGATCACCCAGTAGTCGGCCCTGCCGTCGCCGTCGAAGTCCGCCAGGCGGACGCGGCTGCGGTCGGTGGTGACGCCGCTGGCCACCTGGCCGAGGGCCTGCCAGCCACTGCCGCCGGCGGGGTCGCCGCCCTTGTTGAGCCAGACCTTGACCGTACCGTCGTCCCCGATGACGACGTAGTCGGCCTTGCCGTCGCCGTCGAAGTCGGCGAGACGGACCTGGTCCTGGTTGGTGGTCAGGCCGGTGGCGACGATGCCGATGTCCTGCCAGCCGCTGGGGCCGGACACGTCGCCGCCCCTGTTGAGCCAGACGCGGACGGAGCCGTCGGGGTTGATCACCCAGTAGTCGGCCCTGCCGTCGCCGTCGAAGTCCGCCAGGCGGACGCGGCTGCGGTCGGTGGTGACACCGGTGGCCACGCGGCCGAGGGCCTGCCAGCCGCTGCCGCCGGCCGGGTCGCCGCCCTTGTTGAGCCAGACCTTGACCGAACCGTCGTCCTCGATGGTGACGTAGTCGGGCTTGCCGTCGCCGTCGAAGTCGGCGAACCGCAGCCGACCGCTGCCGCCGACCTCGTTCGCGGTCGCCGAGCGGCGGTCGCGCGTGTCCGCGATCCACGCGGCGATGTCGTCGACCCGGGTCTCGCCGGCGCCGGTGCGGGTCTCGGTCTCGCCGAGGCAGCCGCCCTGCCAGGCACGGCTGGTGACGGCGGCGATCTCGTAGCCGCCGTTCTTGGCGCGCAGGGCGGGACCGCCGGCGTCACCCTTGCAGACGGTGGCATCAGCGGGGGTCTTCGCGGCGAGATCGAAGCCGGAGGCGGCGACCGTGCCGGTGGTGAAAGTCGCGCTGTGCGGCTGGGCGGGCAGCCAGTCGGTCCTGGTGCGGCCGAGGCCGAGCACCTGGAGGTCCTCGCCCGTGGCGGGCGCGGTGGTGGCGACGGCGAGCGGCGTGACACCGTTGACGGGCTCGACCAGACGGACCATGACGATGTCGCGGTCGGTGCGGGGAACGAGTGCGGAGACGTCGAAGCCGCGGCCGGCGATGGTGGCGGTGACCTGGGTCCTCGGCAGGCCGGCGGGGACGGTGCTGAGGTCGTTGGGGTTGTCGGCGAGGCAACTGGCCGCCGACAGCACCCACTGCGGGGCGACCAGGGTCGTGGTGCAGGCGCGCGAGCCGGGGTGGCCGGGCTGGCCGACCGTCAGGGTCCCGACCGCGGGGAAGGTGCTCGCGGGGGCCTGGACGGCGGGGCCGTCGGTGGCGTTGAGCTCCAGCAGCGTGGTCGAGCCGTTGGTGCCGCCCTCGCCGACCGGGGTCCAGGCGTTCTTGTTGACGTCGACGCTGGTGACCGTGCCCGCCGTGTTCAGCGTGGCCTTGATCGCGTGGTCGTCGCCCTTGATGTTGTAGATCTGCGGGATCTCCAGCGACAGGTACCCCGTGCGACCGGTGATCTTGAAGCACACCTGGCTCGGGTTCGCCGCCCGGCTGTACAGCT
Source organism: Kitasatospora sp. NPDC001660 (assembly GCF_053596725.1). Lineage (NCBI taxonomy): Bacteria > Bacillati > Actinomycetota > Actinomycetes > Kitasatosporales > Streptomycetaceae > Kitasatospora > Kitasatospora sp. NPDC001660. The sequence goes on from NZ_JBSFGU010000024.1 coordinate 3,989, forward strand.
CCACCAGGCCCGGCCCCGACGCGCAGTCGGCCAGCATGATGTGCCCGTCGCCGGCCTTGAGGGTGATGTTGTGGTCCGCGAGGATCTTCGCGGCCCCCGGGTAGGAGTAGTCGTCCACCACCACCGGCGCGACAGCCTCCGCAGCCGAGGCCGTCACCGCCGGAACCGACCCCGCCACCACCGGTATCACCACTGCCAGGCCCATGGGCCAGGCCACTCTTCGCATCCTGCGTTGCACGAACTCTCCCGAAAAGGACATGCCCGGGGAGACGCCAACGCCCCCCAGAGCTGGCAAAGAAAAATGATCAACCGGACGGTATCGACTCGATCCCTGCACGTCAAAGCGAAAATCCACACCAAAGCACCACATCGGCAACCACGTGTGAACCCGGGCCGGACCCAACGTGCCCCACGGCCCCTTCGGGCGCTCCGACGGCCCGTCAGGGCCCTGGCGGCGCAGCCGCTTCCAGATCGGCGGCGGTGCCGGACATCACCGTGCGCAGGTGGCGGGTGAGGGGCTCGTGATCGGTCAGCCTACCTATGCACGACAGATTCGGAGGCGGTGCGCCACGGCCTACCGTCGTGGACGTCGACAGACGACAACAGCGGTAGGCCGAGGAGGAGTTCATGAGCGCGTTCGCGATCGCCCACGTCAGGTCGGTGGAGTTCGGGCCCGACATCGTCGAGTACCTGGAGCGCATCGACGCCACCCTGGAGCCGTTCGGGGGCCAGTTCGTGGTGCACGGCGGGAACGTCGAGGTGGTCGAGGGGAGTTGGGGGTCCGACATCATCGTCATCGAGTTCCCCGACCGGGAGCGGGTGCGCGCGTGGTACGACTCCCCCGCGTACCGGGAGATCCTGCCGCTGCGCACCCGCCACATGGACGCCGACGCCGTCTTCGCCGACGGCGTGCCCGAGGGCTACCGGGGCGCGGACTCGCTGTCGCACTGAGCGCCGGCGGGGCGCTCTCGGGCGACCAGGTCGGTGCGGCCGGCGGTGGCGTCGAGCCAGACGACACGGGTGCCGCGGTCGGCGGCGGGCTGCTCCTGGGAGCCGCGGTCGCAGGAGACGCGCTCGGGGGTGCCGCCGGTGAGCGGGAGCCGCCACAGCTTGCCGGTCTGCGCGTTGGTCCAGGCGCCCGTCAGCGGCGGCGGTCAGCCAGTTGACGGGACGCCATGGCACGAACACAAGCCATTGCTCACGCGCCCTTCGTCTACGCCGCCCTGGATGAGAGCGCGCTCCGATGGCAGCTCGGCGGGCCCTCTGTCATGGCTGAGCAGCTCGAACACCTCGAAGAACTGGCAACCAGGCCGAACGTCATGATCCAGGTCGTCCCGTTCAGCATGGGGGTTCACCGCTCTTTCGCTTCAGCCGTCACACTGCTGACCATCGGAGACAACAACACCCAGCTCGGATACACCGAGACGCTTCACCGCGGCTTCCTCGAACGAGACCGAACCACTGTCACAAGATGGCGCAGGAGATACGATTGCCTGCAGGTAGACGCGCCTCCCAGGGCTGAATCCCTGACCATGATCAGAAGAATCCGGAAGGAACTGGCACCATGAGCTCCCGCCTCGACCTGTCTTCTGCCCGCTGGGTCAAGTCCTCCCGCAGCACCAACGGAGGCCAGTGCATCGAGGTGGCTCCCGGCTTCACCGGCGTCATGCCCGTTCGCGATTCCAAGGACCCCAACGGCCCCGCGCTCATCTTCCCCTCCGCCGCCTGGCAGTCCTTCATCACCGCCGTCCGCGCCGGCGAATTCGACGCCCGGTGACAGCAGCTGCTCCTGGCCCCGCCGCCCCACGCCTGGGGCGGCGGGGCCCTTCGGTCTCCTGGCTCAAGGTCGGATCGACCAACTGACCAACATCCACAAGAGCACGAGACGAACTCACTGCCCGTCAGACGGATGAGCTACCCCGGCACGCCCGCTCGTGGCACCACCCAACGGACGAGCAGCGCAAGTCCGATGACGTACAGAACACTGGCCGCGGCCCCGGCGACGAGAAAGCTCCAGACCGGGCGGTGGACCAGACCGGCCAGGCCGGCGGCAGCCGGCACCACGCCCACCGGGACGAGGTTGCACAGCACCGCCTCCTGCAGCCGAACCGTCGCGGGCGCCCGGCGCAGGAGGACGCCGAGGAGGGCGCAGGCGACGAAACCCACGCTGGCGCCGACGACGAACATCCAGACGGCCATCGACGTGGGAAGCCCTCTATGAGCGATGGTGGTGGCCAGGACCCCGCTGATGCACAGGGTGTATCCGTGCGGAACCACCAGCATCTGTGTCGTGCCGCGCAGAGTGTCGGCCCAGTGGTCCGGGCGGCCGGAGCGCTGCCGTCCGGGGATCATCGCCGTCTCCGCGCGACCTGCGGGGCCGTCTCTTCGCAGGCGCTGGTCTGCAGCACGTTACGGTCCTCATCCTGTGCCGGCGGGCCTTCGCGGGCAGGCATCGAGCCGCGGTCCTCGCTCGCATCGCCCCGGGGGCTGAGCGTGCCCGCAAGCGCCGCATCACCCTATCGTCGGGCTGCCGGGTTCCCCCCACGACCCGGGCGCGCCCAATGGGTGAGGTACGAGGCACCAGCGGCCCGTCTGCCGGCCGGTCCCCGTCCTGTGCGGCGCCGCCGAGGCAACCCCCCGGACCTCGCCGCCGGCGCAGGAAGTCGGGCCCGCCGACTTTCCGCTCTTACCGGACTCCCCCACGGCTGCTCCCGGCCCCGCCGGCGGAGCGGGACCGGGCGTGGATCTGGGAGGATCTCCGGTGGCGTACGAACGGCTGAAAGACGGTGGGGAACATGGTCGGTGTGGTGCTGGTCGTCGTGCTGGCGCTCGTCATGGGCGGGTGCGGGTGCGTGGTGTGGGCGCAGCGTGGGGGGCCGGGGTGGGTGCGGGCGGTGGCGGCGGTGACGCTGGGGGCGGGCGAGTTGGTGCGCTCGGCGCAGCGCAGGCGCCGGCGGCGGCAGCGCAGTTCGATCGGTGGCGGCGACGTCACCGGTCTGGGTGACGGCGGCAGCAGCAGCGGTTCGTGAAGGACGGGCACACGCTTCGCGATCGACCCCGTACGTTGTGTACCGTCGCCCTGAGGGCGAAGGAGGGGCGCAGGTGAGCGAGCGCAGCGAGCGGGGCATTGTGAGGTGCGCGTTTCGCGAAGCGACCGCCGAGCGCAGCGGGGCGGGCGCATGAGCGGGGTTGTCGTCCATCTGCCGGCGGCGGGTGACGGGAGCGGGGCGGTGACGCTGCGGCTGGGGCCGGGTCAGGTGGCGCGGTTCGGGCGCGGGTCGGCGGCGGTGCCGGTGGAGCTGCGGCTGGCGGACGCGGCGGTGTCGCGGCTGGCCGGGGAGATCCGGGTGACCGAGGATCACTGGCAGTTGAGCAACCACAGTGCGACCCAGAGCTACCTGGTGGAGAACCCGGAGGGCGCCGGGGAGTACCTGCGGGTGCCGCCGCGCCGGGCGGGGGCGCCGATCCCGTTCGAGTTCTCGCGCGTGGTGCTGCCGACCCGTCACGGCGGCACGCTGGCCTTCCAGGTGTTCGCCCCCGACCACGTCTACCTCGACCCGGAGGGGCTCGACACCGGCGCCCTGCGGGGCACCCGGACGGTCACCGCGTACTCGCTGGACGAGACGGCCACCTACTTCCTCGTCCTGGTGGCGCTGTGCGAGCCGCGGCTGCGCGACGAGTCGCCGCTGGAGGTGCCGACCACGCCGCGGATCGTCGAGCGGCTGGCCGGCCACCCGGCGTGCGCCCGGCTGACGGCGCGGGCGGTCAGCTCGCACATCGACTACCTCGCCGAGGAGAAGATGCGGATCAGCACTCCTGTGGAGGAGCGCGGCGGGCGGCGCAACGGCAAGCGGGAGACGATCGTGGCCGTCGCGCTGCGGTTCGGGCTGGTGCGCGAGGAGCACCTGGTGCTGCTGCCGCCGCGCGGCGCGGGCCGTCTTGCCGGGGGCTGAGCGGCGTGCACCCGCTGCCGCCGGGCCGGCGCGTGGGGCGCTGGGAGGTCACCGGGCCGATCGCGGCCGGGGGTTGGGCCTGCGTGTACGCGGGGCGCCCGGCCGGCGAGGACGGCGAGGTCGCGCTGAAGATCCTGCCCACCGCCGGGCTGACCCCGCGCCAGGCCGCGAAGGTCGCCGAAACCGCCCGCCGCGAGGTGGAGTTCGCCCGCCGCACCCGTCACCCGCGTCTGGTGCGCCTGCTGGACACCGTCCAACTCGGCGAGGAGGGCGACGCGTTCCTCGACGGCGCGATCGTCCTGGTGATGGAGCGCGCCGAACGCAGCCTGCGCGACCGGCTGACGGCCGGGGAGGTCACCGAGGCCGAGGGCGCCGCGCTGATCGCCGGGATCTGCGAGGGCCTGGCCCACCTGCACGCCTCCGGCTGGGTGCACGGCGACCTCAAGCCCGACAACGTCCTGCTCGCCGCCGACGGCTCCGTCAAGCTCGCCGACTTCGGCCTGGCCACCGAGCTGACCGGGACCCGCGGCACCCACGGCCACGCGCCGCCGATGGGCACCTTCGACTACCTGCCGCCCGAGCGCTGGCGGGCGCCGCTGGACGAGCTGGGCGTCACCGTCCGCCCCAGCGGCGACATCTGGTCGCTGGGCATCGTCGTGCACGAGGTGTTCGCGCGCGGCGTCTCGCCGTTTCCCGGCGCCACGGCGGCGGCGCGCGCGGCCGCCGCCCAGGAGTACGCGGAGCGGCGCGCGCCGCTGCGCATGGCGGACGCGGTGCCGCCGTTCTGGCGCGCGCTGGCCGCCGACTGCCTGGCCCCCACCCACGCCGAGCGCGCCGCCCACACCGCGGAGAGCCTGCTCGCGCGCATCCGCGCCCACCGGGCCGGGGCCCGGCGCGGGCGGCGGCGCCTCGTGCCCGCCGGGCTCGCGGCGGCGGCCGTGCTGGCGGGCGGGGCGGCGGTGGCGGGCACGGTGGCGGCGGGCTGGACGCACGCCGGGGTCAGCTCCCCGGCGGGCGGGCACGTGCGGGTGTACAACGCCGATCCGGGCTGTCAGGCCCGTGCCGACCGGGACCCTCAGTGCAGTCTGGGCCTGGCGATCGACCCGCGCGAGCCGTACCTGGCCGGGAACGTGGTGGCGACCCGGGTGTGGCACGGCGACGTCCTGGACGCGGAGTGCCAGGAGCTCCACGGGGTGCCGATCGTGGACGAGATGGGCACCCAGTCCCCCCGGTGGTTCCGGGTGCGGCTGCCGCAGGGGCCCGGGCCGTCGACGGCGTGGCTGCCGGCCGTGCGCACGCTGGACCGCCCGGAGCTGCCGCCGTGCCCGTCCGTCTCCCTCGCGCCATGAGGACCGCCCCCCCGTGCCCCGGGCTTGACGTTGGACCACAGCGGTAGGGCAGCGTCTCTGATCAGGCAAGCGATCCTGTGTGATCCACGGGGAGCGTTCCGCACCTCGGGGGCCTCTCGGTCAGGTGGTGCGGCGGCGCCGCCGTGCGTAGGCGACCGTGACGACGGCGACCAGCGGCCCCCACAGCAGGAGCGGCGCGTAGCAGGCGTTCATGATCCACGCGGCCGCGCCCTGGGGGGCTTCGCGGCCGCCCACGGAGGCGGGCAGCCTGCCCCAGAACATCGGCGCTGTCACCGCCATCACCGCGAGCGCCCCCAGGGCCGCCGGAACGACCGCCGCCCACACCGGGACGCGCCTGCGGCCCAGGAGCGGGATCCAGTGCGGTGTCCTCTCGCCCCACGGCCTGACCAGGCCGATCGTCAGGAAGGCGAGCACCTCGGTGATGAGGGTCAGCAGGGTGATGTAGGAGGACGTCTCCAGGCCCGGCCGCCAGTCCTCGGCCAGCCGCCCGCTGAAGCCGACCGGGATCCCCACGGCCATGGCCATCCGCCACAGCCCCGACGGCAGGACCGCCAACGGCACGGCACGCGCCATCCGGTCCGACCAGCGCGGTACGGAACGGGAAGCGGCGTCGGCGTTCAGGTCGGCGCGCAGCGGTTTCGCGGGGGGCATGATCGTCTCCTGGGCGGTGTAGGCGTCACCTCAAGGCTGGCCGGGTGCCCCGCGGGTCACATCCCCGCGCAGAACCATCGCCATCCCCCGCCCGGGTGAGCCGCCGTCCGTCCGAGGACGGACGGAAGTGCCGTGGCCGCCGTCCCCGAGCAGCACAGAGCGGCCCGTTGGCGAGAGCCCGTCAATCCGGAGGCTTCCGGGTACCTGCCCCGCGCCGCCCGGGACTAGCTTGCGGACGTCCCGTCAGCGTCCTTCCACCGAGCACCCTCAGGAGTCAGCCTTGCGCACAACGCCGATCCTGCGGCGCGCCGCGCGCGCCGTGGTCCCCGTCCTGGCGGCGGCCGCGCTCGCCCTCGGCGCGGTGCCGTCCGCGAGCGCCGCGCCCGCCGGCGCGACCGCCGTCCGCTCCCCCGCCTCCGACACCGACGGCCCGATCGGGCGCGGCGAGGCGATGGACCGCGCCTGGTCGTGGATCGCCGAGCAGGTGCCGTACAGCCAGCAGGGCTGCCACGGCAACCAGTTCGGCTGCTACCGCCCCGACTGCTCCGGTTTCGTGTCGATGGCCTGGCACCTGGGCACCTCGCTCGACACCTGGCACCTGTGGAACGTCACCGCCGACATCCCGGCCGACGACCTCCAGCCCGGCGACGCGCTGCTCAAGGACTCCGGCGGCACCGACCACGTCGCCCTGTTCGTCCGCTGGGCCGACCCCGGCCACACCCAGCCGGTGGTGCGCGAGGAGTACGACTACGGGCACGTCGCCGAGGAGCGGACGTGGGGCGACGGGCTGCGCGGCTTCGCCCCGCGCCGCTACAACCGTCTGGACGACCTGATGCCCTACGGCTCGATCCGGGTCAAGTACGACAGCATGGGCGGGCTGAACAGCGTGCTGGGCGCGCCGGTCCGCGGCGAGCGCGACTCGATGGCCGGCGGGCGCTTCCAGCAGTTCCAGAACGGCATCATCCTGTGGCACCCGGATTCGGCCTTCGCCGTCCACGGCGACATCCTCACCCGGTTCTGGGCCACCGACGCCGAACGGGCCTGGGGCTTCCCGACGATGGACGAGGCGGACGCCTCGGCGGCCCCCGACGGCACCCGCGGGCGCTACCAGTTCTTCGAGCGGGCCCTGATCCTGTGGTCCGCGCCGACCGGCTCGCACGTCGTCCACGGCGCCATCTACGACGCCTTCCACGCCGCCGGCCACGAGAAGGCGGTGGGCTACCCCCTCACCGACGAGAGCGACGAACCGGGCGGGCGCGTCCAGAAGTTCCAGAACGCCACCATCCACTGGAACGCCGCCACCAACACGACGTCGATCACCCGACCCTGACGTCTCCGTGCGCCGGGCCCGGCTCAGGCGGGCTGGACGAGGCGGTTCTCGTAGGCGTAGACGACGGCCTGGACGCGGTCGCGCAGGCCGAGCTTGAGGAGGATGCGGCTGACGTGGGTCTTGACGGTGGCCTCGGCGAGGGTGAGTTCGGCGGCGATCTCGGCGTTGGACATGCCGCGGGCCACCTGGATCAGGACGCTGCGCTCGCGGGCGGTCAGGGCGGCGACGGCCTCCTCGCCGCGGGTGGCGCCGCGGCCGTCGGCGGGCAGGTGGGAGGCGAAGGTGTCGAGCAGGCGGCGGGTGACGCGCGGGGAGACGACCGCGTCGCCGGCCGCCACGCAGCGGATCGCGGCGAGCAGCTCGTCCGGCTCGGCGTTCTTCAGCAGGAAGCCGGAGGCCCCGGCGCGCAGCCCGGCGAAGGCGTACTCGTCGAGGTCGAAGGTGGTGAGGATGAGCACCTTGGTGTCGGGGTGGCGTTCGACGATGCGGCGGGTGGCCTCGATGCCGTCGGTGCCGGGCATGCGGACGTCCATGAGGACGACGTCGACGGGCCGTTCGGCGGCCAGGCGGATCGCCTCCTCGCCGTCGCCGGCCTCGCCCGCCACCTCCAGGTCGGGCTGGGAGTCGAGGGTCATGGAGAAGGCCAGGCGCAGCAGCGGCTGGTCGTCGACCAGCAGGACCTTGATCGTCATGCGGGGCTCGGCTCCTCGTCGGCGTTGGAGGGGTGGTCGTTCTCGGCGCGCGGGGAGTGGTCGTCGAGGTGGAGGGTGGCGGCCACGCGCCAGCCGCCGCCGGGGGCGGGGCCGGCGGTGAGGTGTCCGCCGTAGGCGGCGACGCGTTCGCGCATGCCGGCCAGGCCCTGGCCGAGGCCGGGGGCGGCGGCGGTGGGGCGGCCGTCGTCGCGGATCTCCAGGGTGACGGCGGCGGGGGCGGCGTGGACGGTGACGCGGGCGCGGGCGCCGGGGGCGGCGTGCTTGAGGGTGTTGGTGAGGGATTCCTGGACGAGGCGGTAGGCGGTGAGCTGGGCGCCGGGTGAGACGGCGGCGGGCTCGCCGCTGACGTGCAGCTCGGTGGGCAGGCCGGCGGCGCGCACGTGTTCGGCGAGGACGGCGAGCTGGCCGATGCCGGGCTGGGGGTGGCGCAGCGCGTCGGGTTCGTCGGCGCGCAGGACGCCGAGGAAGCGGCGCATGTCGGTGAGGGCCTGGCGGCCGGTCTCGGCGGAGCGGCGCATGGCGTCGGTGGCCTTGTCGGGGGCGGTGGCGTTGGCGTAGGCGGCGGCGTCGGCGAGGGCGACCATGACGGACAGGTTGTGGGTGACGATGTCGTGCATCTCGCGGGCGATGCGGGAGCGTTCCTCGGCGACGGCGAGGGCGGCCTGCTGGTCGCGCTGGTGTTCCAGGTCGCGGGCGCGCTGGCGCAGGGCGGTGAGCTGGGCGCGGCGGGCGCGGCCGCCGCGTCCGAGGGCGACGGCGGCCAGGACGGTGCCGGAGAACAGGACGAACACGCGCAGCCACATCGGCAGGTGGGTGCGGTCGCCGTGCTCGCCGAGGGGCGGCCAGCGCAGCAGGGCCATGACGACGCCGAGCTCGGCGATGCCGTAGGCGATGAGGGTCAGGCGGCGCCGGCAGTGGGCGGCGACGGTGTAGAGGGCGAGCAGGACGGCCGCGTCGGCGGGCATGGGGTGGCCGGTGGCCCATTGGAGGAGGGCGGCGAGGGAGATCGCGGCGAACACCGGGAAGGGGGCGCGCCGGCGCAGGGCGAGCGGCATGACGAGGGCGACCTGCAGGGCCCAGAGCCAGGGGGTGGCGTGCAGCTCGTGGCGCTGGGGCAGGGCGGTGAGCACGAGGATGCCGAGGGCGGTGACGAGGTCGACGAGGGCGGGGTGGCGCTCGGTGAGGACGGCCGCGCGCAGCCGGGCGAGCCCGCGCGGGACGCGGAGGCGTCCTGCGCGGGCTGCGGGGGTCCGTTCGGCGGTGGTCACCGGACCATGCTCACACGGATGAGGGGGGTGCCTGTCATGCGTCGCGTCGCTTGAGGACGACGGCGGCGCCGATCAGGGCGGCGAGGACGTAGAGGCACATCACGCCGAAGCCGGTCCAGGGGGCGAGGTCGTGGGGGCCCTGGTGGAGGGTGGCGAGGGCCTGGCCGGCGTTGCCGGGCAGGTAGGGGGAGATGGTGTCGCGCCAGGAGCTGGGCAGGGCCTCGGTGAGCAGCGGGAGCAGCATGAGGACGCCGAAGACGCTCGCGATGCCGCCGGCGGTGTTGCGGATGAGGGTGCCGAGGCCGACGGCGAGCAGGCCGACGGCGGTGAGGTAGAGGCCCATGCCGAGGACGACGCGGGTGACGCCGGGGGCGGTGAGGGTGGTGTCCAGGTGCTTGCCGGCGAGGATGGACTGGCCGACGAAGAAGGCGATCAGGCAGGCGGCCGTGGAGACGACCCAGGCGACGGCCCCGAACACGGCGGCCTTGGCCCACAGCACCGGCAGGCGCTTGGGGACGGCGGACAGCGAGGCGCGGATCATGCCGGTGGAGTACTCGCCGGTGATGATCAGCACGCCGAGGACGCCGATGGCCAGCTGGGCGAAGTGGTAGCCGAGGAGGCTGTGCTCGGCGGCGCCGAAGTGGAGGCGCTCCTCGGCGGGCAGGTGGTCCCAGCGGCTGACGGTGCCCCAGCACAGCAGGGCGCCGAAGCCGATGGTGAGGGCGACGGTGATGCCGAGCGTCCAGTAGGTGGAGCGCAGCGAGCGGAACTTGATCCACTCGGCGTGGACGACCCGGGCGAGGGTGACGCCGGGGCGGGCGGGGCGGGAGGAGGGGGCGAACGCGGGGGTCGCGGTCGCGGCCGGGGCGGTCCCGGCGGTGGGGGTGGCGGTGGTCATGCGGCCTTCTCCTTGACCGGCTGGGCGGGGGTGACGACGGCCTGGTACTCCACCGCGTCCTTGGTGAGCTCCATGAAGGCCTCCTCCAGGGAGGCCTGCTTGGGGGTGAGTTCGAACAGCACGAGGGAGTGGGCGGCGGCCAGGCGGCCGATGCGCTCGCAGTCGGTGCCGGTGACCTCCAGGCGGTCCGCCTCCTCGGCCTGCGCGACGTCGACGCCGGGCAGGTCGGCCAGCAGTTCGCGCAGCCGGGCCGCGTCCGGGGTGCGCACGAGGACGGCGCTGCCGGCGGCGCGGGCGGTGAACTCGGCCACCGAGGTGTCGGCGATCAGCCGGCCGCGGCCGATGACGATCAGGTGCTCGGCGGTCAGGGCCATCTCGCTCATCAGGTGGGAGGAGACGAGGATGGTGCGGCCCTCGGCGGCGAGCGACTTGAGGAGGTTGCGGATCCACCGGATGCCCTCGGGGTCGAGGCCGTTGACCGGCTCGTCGAGGATCACCGTGGCCGGGTCGCCGAGCAGCGCGGAGGCGATGCCCAGGCGCTGGCCCATGCCGAGGGAGAACCCGCCGGCCCGCTTGCGGGCGACCTCGCGCAGGCCCACCAGGTCGACGACCTCCTCCACCCGGCGCCGGGAGATGCCGTGGGTGGCGGCGAGGGCGGCCAGGTGGTTGAAGGCGCTGCGCCCGGTGTGGACGGCCCGGGCCTCCAGCATGGCGCCGACCTCGTGCAGCGGCGCGGCGTGGTCGGCGTAGCGGCGGCCGTTGACGGTGGCGTGCCCGGCGCTGGGGGTGTCGAGGCCGAGCAGCATCCGCATGGTGGTGGACTTCCCGGCGCCGTTGGGGCCGAGGAAGCCGGTGACGATGCCGGGGCGGACGGTGAAACTCAGGTCTTCGACGGCTGTGCGTGGGCCGTAGCGCTTGGTCAGGCCGACGGCTTCGATCATGGCGGGTCCTAGCTAGGGGGAGTCCGGGGTGTCGTCTCCACGCTAGGGGCCCGTAGCGGGGCGAACGAGCGCCACTGGGACGATCTCGCAGCGGCCCTGTTGGGCCGCGCGATGCACCCGGCGTACATCTCACGACGGATGCCGGGGGCGGGGGGCTCACCGTCACGTTGGGGAGGAAACGTCATCGAACCGTAATGGTCGGGCGATGGGCTTTCCGTCCTCTCATTCATCCTTAATGTCCGCATTCGGACGTCCCGGGCCCGAACAGCCCGATCGCGTTTTCCCGTGCGGTGCTTGACCGCAGGTCAGGAGCTCGCCGACCGCGCCCGCGCGCTTTGACGTGCGCAATTGCGGACCGATAGCGTCCGCTTGATTCTTTCTTTGCCAGCTCGGGGGTGCTGGTGTCTCCCGGGCGCATCTCTCTTTCTGGAGTCCCTGTGCGTACCGTTCGCAGACTGGCCTGGCCCCTCGGCGCGGCCCTGGCGATACCCGTCGTGGCCGCTCCGATGCCGGCCACGGCCGCGGAGGCCGCGCCGCCGAGCGCGGTGGAAGGCTTCTCCTACCCGGACGCGGCGAAGGTCCTCGCGGACCGGAACATCACCCTGAAGACGGGCGACGGGCACATCGTGCTCGCCGACTGCGCGTCAGGCCCGGGCCTGGTGCAGCTGTTCAGCCGGGCCGCCAACCCGAGCGAGGTGTGCTTCCGGATCACCGGGCCCACCGGGTACCTGGCCCTGGAGATCCCCAAGATCTACAACATCAAGGGCGACGACCACACCATCAAGGCGACGGTCAACACCGACGGCAACGCTGCCACCTTCGACGTCGTCAAGAACACCTGGACGCCGATCGGCGAGGGCGGGACCACCGCCAGCGCCACCACGCTGCTCGAACTCACCGCCACCGACGGGCCGGCCGCACCCGCCAACACCGACTACCCGGCCGTCGGCACCGTCACCGTCGGCCAGCCCGGCCACGCCGACGCCCGCTCCTGCACCGCGACCCTGGTGGACCGCTACTGGGTCCTCACCTCCGCCGGCTGCTTCAACGGCGCCTCCGGCACACCCGCCGTGAAGAGCACCGCCGCCATCGGCGGACACACCGTCGACATCGCCGAGCTCGTCACCCGCGCCGACCGCGACCTGGTCATGGCCCGCCTCGCCACCCCGGTCGACGGCATCACGCCGACCGCACTCGGCACAGCCGCGCCCGCCGCCGGCGAGAGCCTGCGCATCCCCGGCTTCGGCCGCACCACCACCGAGTGGGCACCCCTCAAGACCCACACCACCACCCACACCGTCGGCGCCGTCACCGCCACCGGCATCGACACCGCGCCGACTGCGGGCGCGGCACCGATCTGCCAGGGCGACGCCGGAGCCCCCCTGCTGCGCGACCACAACGGCACCACCGAGATCGCCGCCATCGCCTCCCTCTCCTGGCAGGGCGGCTGCCTCGGCACCCCCACCACCGAGACCCGCACCGGCGCCACCTCCTCACGCGTCGACGACCTCGCCGGCTGGGTGAAGGACCTGCGTTCCCGTACCGCGGACGTGAAGGCCGGCACCCACGTGCAGATCATCGGCGCCGACAACACCCTGTGGGACACCACCGCCGACTACAAGGCCGGCCGGTGGACGGGCAGCTGGTCACCCGTCACCAGCGGCGCCCTCACCGCCGTCGACTCCGTGGCCATCGGCGACACCGTCCACGTCTTCGTCGTCGGCTCCGACGGCCACGTCTACACCCGCGACGGCAAGGCCGGCGGCACCTGGACCCCGTGGGGCGAGATCCCCGGCGGCGCCGCCGGCGCCAAGGGCATCACCGCCACCGCCCGCGGCAACATCGTCGACCTCATGATCATCGGCTCCGACGGCTCCCTCTACAGCACCAACGCCGACTACACCGCCGGCCGCTGGAACCCCACCTGGAACCAGATCGGCACCAACAACCTCAAGGCGATCACCAGCACCGCCACCGGCAACGTCGTCCACGTCTTCGCCATCAACGAGGACGGCAGGGTCTACACCCGCGACGCCGACTACAACGCCGGCAAGTGGACCCCCTGGGGCGAGATCCCCGGCGGCGCCGTCGACGTCAAGGGCATCACCGCCGCCACCCGCGGCAACATCGTCGACCTGCAGATCATCGGCTCCGACGGCTCCCTCTTCAGCACCAACGGCAACTACGACGCCGGCCGCTGGGACCCCGCCTGGTCCAAGGTCAGCGACAACAAGCTGAAGGCCATCACCAGCAGCGCCGAGGGCAACGTCGTCCACGTCTTCGCCATCAACGAGGACGACAAGGTCTACACCCGCGACGCCGACTACAACGCCGGCAAGTGGACCCCCTGGGGCGAGATCCCCGGCGGCGCCACCGGCGTCAAGGCCCTCACCGCCGCCACCACCGGCTGACAACCGCCCGCCAGCGGCCCCTGACCCGGCGTCACCAGAGCCAGCGGCACCAGAGTCGGCGGACGGCCGCGCCACGCGCGGGGCCTCCGCCGCGGCCCGGGCGCCGGATGTGCCCTCCCCCGAGAAAGCCGTCCGACCGGACCGCGAACTCTCGAATTCCAGCACCATTCTGGCCCTGAATTCATCCAAAGCCGTCCGTGTACATCCTGGCCCGTTTCCCGGCGACCTGATCGCGCTTTCCCGTTCACTTGACTGCACGTCAGATATCTGCCACAGGCGGTCTCGTGCGCTTTGACGTGCGGGATTGCCGACCGATAGCGTCCGCTTGATTTCTTCTTCGTCAGCTCGGGGGTGCTGGTTTCCTCCCGAGCACATCTCTCATTTCTGGAGTCATTGTGCGTACCAGTCGCAGACTGGCCTGGCCCCTCGGCGCGGCCCTGGCGATACCCGTGATGGCCGCTCCGATGCCGGCCACGGCCGCGGAGGCCGCGCCGCCGAGCGCGGTGGAAGGCTTCTCCTACCCGGACGCCGCCAAGATCCTCGCGGACCGGAACATCACCCTGAAGACGGGCGACGGGCACATCGTCCTCGCCGACTGCGCGTCAGGCCCCGGCCTGGTGCAGCTGTTCAGCCGGGCCGCCAACCCGAGCGAGGTGTGCTTCCGGATCACCGGGCCCACCGGGTACCTGGCCCTGGAGATCCCCAAGATCTACAACATCAAGGGCGACGACCACACCATCAAGGCGACGGTCAACACCGACGGCAACGCTGCCACCTTCGACGTCGTCAAGAACACCTGGACGCCGATCGGCGAGGGCGGGACCACCGCCAGCGCCACCACGCTGCTCGAACTCACCGCCACCGACGGGCCGGCCGCACCCGCCAACACCGACTACCCGGCCGTCGGCACCGTCACCGTCGGCCAGCCCGGCCACGCCGACGCCCGCTCCTGCACCGCGACCCTGGTGGACCGCTACTGGGTCCTCACCTCCGCCGGCTGCTTCAACGGCGCCTCCGGCACACCCGCCGTGAAGAGCACCGCCGCCATCGGCGGACACACCGTCGACATCGCCGAGCTCGTCACCCGCGCCGACCGCGACCTGGTCATGGCCCGCCTCGCCACCCCGGTCGACGGCATCACGCCGACCGCACTCGGCACAGCCGCGCCCGCCGCCGGCGAGAGCCTGCGCATCCCCGGCTTCGGCCGCACCACCACCGAGTGGGCACCCCTCAAGACCCACACCACCACCCACACCGTCGGCGCCGTCACCGCCACCGGCATCGACACCGCGCCGACTGCGGGCGCGGCACCGATCTGCCAGGGCGACGCCGGAGCCCCCCTGCTGCGCGACCACAACGGCACCACCGAGATCGCCGCCATCGCCTCCCTCTCCTGGCAGGGCGGCTGCCTCGGCACCCCCACCACCGAGACCCGCACCGGCGCCACCTCCTCACGCGTCGACGACCTCGCCGGCTGGGTGAAGCAGGTGCGGGCGACCGCGACCGGCTGGAAGACCCAGGCCCTGGTCAAGGGCGACACCGGTCTGTTCCAGGCCACCCGCCTCTACGACGGCAGCTGGACCCCCTTCCAGGACGTCCAGGCCAAGGCCGGGAACATCGGCGGCGTCAAGGCCGTGGCCGCCGCCGGCATCAACGGCGACACCCACGTCCTCGCCCTCGGCGGCGACGGCCACCTCCACCACACCCTGCGCAAGCCCGACGGCACCTGGTCCGCGTTCGGCGACCTCAACACGGCCGTCGGCGACCTCGGGAACATCACCCAGGTCTCCGCCTCCTCCATCGGCGCCGACCTGCACGTCGTCGTCCTCGCCGACGGCCAGGTCTTCCACACCGTCCGCCACGCCGACGGCACCTGGACCGGCTTCGGCGCCGTCTTCGGCGCCGCCGGACCGCTGAACGGCGTCACCTCCGTGGCCGCCGCCGGCACCGGCAGCGAGCTCCAGGTCGCCGCCACCGCCGGCGGGAACGTCTACCACACCGTCCGCGCCGCCGACGGCACGTGGAGCGCCTGGGGCTCGGTCGCCGACGCCGCCGGACCCGTCGGCACCGCCGTCTCCGTCGCCATGGCCCGCCAGGGCGACGACATGGACCTCGTCGCCGTCACCGCGACCGGCGCCCAGTTCCACACCGTGCGCCGCGCCGACCGCACCTGGCAGGCGTTCCAGCCCCTGACCGGCGTCCTCGGCAACGTCACCGCCACCTCGGTCAGCGCCACCCCCGTCGACGGCGACGCCCAGTTCGCCGTCACCACCACGGACAACCGCGTCCTGACCACCGCCCGCCACGCCGACGGCACCTGGGCCCCCGTCCAGCCCGTCGACCTCGGCGCCGTCACCGGCAACCACACCGGCACCGCCATCACCGGCACCCTCTGACGGCTGCCCGAACAGCCCTCCCGGCCGGGCGGCGGTGCCCGTGCGATCGCCGTCACCGCCGCCCGGCCGGGCCCCCCAGCCACCTGCCGTCGCGTCCGTATCCGACGTGACGTCAGGTCCCCGTGGTGTCACGCCCTTCCCGGCGCCACCACACACGTCCGAGTGACGACCAGAGCCGCCGGCGCGGATTGCGGACGCCGGCTGCCGCACGGCACTTCGGTGCCCGATTCAGGATGGATTGCGAAATTTCGATGAGGATGTCATTGACATCACGGGCCCGGTCGCGCCTCGCGGCCGGGTTCGTGGCCGGCAGCCTGCTGACGGGGTTGCTGACGACTCCGGCGCTGGCGGCCGACGTGCCGTCGGCGACCGCCGCGGACCCGGACCGGGTGAAGGCGGTCGCGGCCTGGCAGGCGGGCGGTCCGGCCGTGCGCCACGCGGCGGAGACCGCGCTCACCGGCTCGGCCGACGACCTGAAGGCGTTCCTGACGGGTGGCCAGGCCACGGCCACCGACCAGGACCTGCGGGCCAAGATCGAGGACCTGGTCGCGAACTCCGGCCCCGGGGTGCGCGAGGCCGGGGCGGCCGCGCTGAAGGGCACGGCCGACGACCTGAAGAAGTTCCTCGACAAGGGCGCCCAGAAGGCCTACGAGGACGACCAGCGGGTGAAGGTCTCCCAGCTCATGGCCACCGGCGGGCCGGGCGTGAAGGCCGCCGCCGCCAAGGCCATGGACGGCACGCTGACCGACGTCAACCAGTTCCTGAACGAAGGCCAGTTCAAGGCGCGGGACGACGACGACCGCGTCCACCTCTCGCAGCTGATGGCCTCGGGCGGGGACGAGGTGAAGAAGGCCGCGAACACCGCGCTCAACGGCTCGATGGACGACGTCCAGCAGTTCCTGCAGTACGGCTACCAGACCGCGGCCGCCCACGACCAGGAGAAGCTGTCCGTCGGGCAGTTGGCCGACCTGACGAAGACCGCCGCCGACCAGGCCGGCCAGCAGGCGATGACCGCCAAGGACGCGGCCGGCAAGGCCGTCGACGCCACCAGGCTCGCCAAGGAGGCGGCCGAGCGGGCCGCGAACGAGACCAAGGCCGCGCAGGGCTCCGCCGGACAGGCGTCCAACGCCGCGGGCCGCGCCGCCGACGCGGCCACCCGGGCCGCCGCGGCCGCCAAGACCGCCTCGTCGGCGGCCAGGGCCGCCAACGAGGCGTCCCGCCAGGCCGCCAACGCCGCCGCCAACGCGGCTGCTGCCGCCACCAAGGCCGGCAACGCCGCCTCCCAGGCACTGGCCGCCGCGGCCGCCGCCGGCAGCGACGCGGGCAAGGCCGACGCCGCCACCAAGGCCGCAGGCATCGCCCGTGACGCCGCCGTCCAGGCCCGTACCGCGGGCGAGGCCAGCCAGTGGGCCGGCTTCGCGGCGACCCAGGCAGGGCTCGCGGCGCAGGCCGCCGCCTCCTCGGGCACCAACGCCGCCGACGCCGCCCAGGCCGCCGCCGACGCCGCCACCTACTCGGGCGTGTCCGCCGCGGACGCCGCCCAGGCCCGCCTCGCGGCCGCCCGTGCCAAGGCCGCGGCGTCGGAGGCCACCCGCGCCGCCAACGCCACCGTCGCGATCGCGAACCAGGCCGCCGCGGCCGCCGCGGACGCCCAGCGCGCCGCCAACGACGCCGCCGCCCACGCGGAGGCCGCGGCGACCGCCGCCGCCGAGGCCGCCAAGCACGCCGGCGAGGCCGCCGGCTGGGCCGACATCGCGGGCACGGCCGCCACCGCGGCCGGCAGCTCCGCCGACTCGGCCGCGCAGTCCGCCCAGCAGGCCCACAAGATCGCCGACATCGCCCGCGCCTCCGACCAGGAGCGCCTCGACGCCCAGCAGGCCACCGAGATGGCCGCCGCCGACGAGGCCTCCCGCGAGGCGGACCTGAAGGCGAAGACCGCCGCCTGGGAGTCCGGCAAGGTCACCCAGTTCGCCGCCGACACCGATCAGCTGATCAAGGACGCGACCGCGTCCGGCGTCGATGCGAAGACCGCCGTGCTGAAGGGCCGCCAGGCCGCGCTGCGGCTGCTGGACGCCGGCGGCCCGTGGACCAAGGCCGCGGCCCAGACCGCACTGGAAGGCGACGACACCGCCGTCCAGACGTTCCTGGCCACCGGCCTGACGACCGCCCGCGACTACGACGACCGCACCAGCGTCATGGCCATCGCCCAGTCCCCGGGCAAGCTGGAGAAGCGCCTGGCCGCCGAGACCGCCTCGGTCGGGACCTCCGACCAGGTGCGCGCGTTCCTCGCCACCGGCCAGTACCCGGGCAAGGACGACGACGACCGCGTCGCCCTCTCCCAGATCATGGCCACCGGCGGACCGGGCGTGAAGGCCGCCGCCGGCAAGGCCCTCGACGGCACCATCGACGACGTCCGCGCCTTCCTGGCCACCGGCCAGTTCAAGGCCCGCGACGACGACAACCGCGTCCTGGTCACCCAACTGCTCACGACCGGCGGCGCGGAGGTCAAGGCCGCGGCCCAGGCCGTGCTGTCCGGCCCCGCCGACCGCCTGGTGCCGTTCCTGCAGACCGGCCTGCCCAAGGCCCAGCAGCGCGACGCCGTGACCGCCGCCCACGTGGCGACCATCCAGTCCTACCTCGCCACGATCGACGGCTCCGTCGCCCAGGCGCGCCAGTACGCCGCCCAGGCCGCCCAGTCCTACGCCACCGCGCGCGGAGCGGCCAACGAGGCCGCCGGCTACGCCAACCAGGCCAGCCAGTCCGCCCAGCAGGCCCAAGGCTTCGCCGACCAGGCCGCCCAGTCCGCGCAGGCCGCCCAGGCCTCCGCGGCGCAGGCCGCCCAGTCCGCCCAGCAGGCCCAGGCCTCCGCGGCCTCCGCCAACGCCGCGGCCCGCAGCGCCAGTTACTCGGCAGCGGCAGCCACCAGCTACGCGGCGCAGGCCCAGCAGTACGCGTCCGCCGCGAAGACCGCCTCCGACCAGGCCCAGGCGTCCGCCGCCGCGGCCAAGCAGAGCGCCGCCGACGCCGCCAAGGCCGCCGCCGACGCCAAGGCCGCCGTCTTCACGAAGCAGTGCACCGACACCATCGCCGGCCAGCTGGAGAACCAGACCGCCACCGTCGACTCCAGCGGCCGGGTCTCCTACATCGAGGCCGTCCCCCAGGACGACATGAAGACGGATCAGGGCAAGGACAACCTGTCCCACTGCACCGCCGGCGACTTCGTCCTGGGCCGCAGCGACATCATGCTGAAGAACATCGACCCCAAGGTCTGGCACGACAACGGCAAGGGCGACACGGTCTGTGACGTCACGGTCAACGTCAAGGTCACCGGCACGGTCAACTACATCATGAAGACCTGCCCGGAGCCGGGCCTGTCGATCGTCGCCTGCGCCGGGAAGTACACCGTCTGGAACACCGTCCTCGTCAGCAGCACCCAGGTCAGCGACCAGCGCGACGAGACGTTCCAGCTGACCTACTTCGACTACAAGGCGCACTACTCGCCGGAGGCGCAGCGGGGCCAGTTCCTGTACCACGCGCTCACCGACGACTTCGTCAAGTGCTACCACAACCCCGGCCTCAACTCGTCCTGCGCGTGGGCCGCGGCCAACTTCATCCCCTACGGCACCCTCGCCAAGGGTGCCAAGGCTGTGGTCGCGTTCCGCTTCGCGCTCGAGACCGGCGTCGGGATCGAGGACGCCAAGCTCGCCGTCCAGGCGACGCTCGACGGCTACAGCCAGGCGGCCATCAGCAAGCTGATGTCGACGTCCGACCTGGTCTCGAAGTTCCGTCAGACCCTGGTGGACGGTGTGGGAACCGATGCCGCGCTCCAGGCCCTGAAGCAGGACCTGAACGTCGACCGCGAGCTGGTGAACCAGCTGCCGGACGAGATCAAGATCGCTGACGACGTCCGCACGACCTGCGAGCTCAACAGCTTCCCGGCCGGGACGCAGGTGCTGCTCGCCGACGGATCGCACCGGGACATCAGCCGGATCCGGACCGGCGACCAGGTCCTGACGACCGATCCCGCGGTCGGCGGACTGCACCCGCAGCCGGTGACCGCCACCTACGCGCACGACACCGGTCGGCTCGTGGACATCGGCGTCGCCGACGGCAGCACCGTCTCCACGACCGCGGGGCACCGCCTGTACGTCGACGGGGCGGGCTGGCGCGAGGTGGCCTCGCTGCACGTCGGCGACGCGCTGGTCGGCCAGGACGGAACCAGGCAGCGGATCGTGGCGCTGCACGACCGTTCGGGCATCGCCCCGACGGCGGTCTTCGACCTCACCGTCGGTGGTCCGCACACCTTCTACGTGCGCGGACCCCAGAACGCCGGCACGGACGTCCTCGTCCATAACTGCTACAACCTGGTCAAGGACGAACTCGACCCGAAGACGAGCTCGCACACCATCAGCGACCACGTCGCCGAGGGCGCCTACGGGCCGAACGGGCGGACGATGGGAGTCTCGCCCCAGCTCGCGGAGCAGCTCGCCCGGGACAAGGGCACGAACGGTGTGTTCACCGACCTCGCCGTCGCGGAGAAGGCGCTGAGGACGGCGATCCAGAAGCAGACCGGGTGGATGTCCAAGTTCGGGAAGTCCGGCAAGAGCTCGGACAAGTTCCAGATCACCCTCGGTGCCCTGGAGGTCGACGGGAAGCAGGTCACCTCGTTCGGCAAGACGTACAAGCTCATGCCCAACGGGACGGTGGAGTCCTTTGACACCGGCACCCGGGTCGAGGTGCGCATCGTCAAGGACGCGAACCACGAAGGACGGAACTGGTACATCTCGTCGATCTTCCCCGTCGAGGGGTAACGAGGGCGAGTAGTGCGCAACGGGCTGGTCGGGTACGGGTACCCGTCCAGCCCGTTGCGTTTCCTCCCGAATCCTCGCTCACGGACCGGCGCTCACGGACCGGCGCTCACGGACCGGCGCACGGTCCGCTCGCGGTCGCACGGCGCCGGGCCGCCCGGACGAGGACGTCGACCAACCGGGCGAGGTCGGCGGCTCCGGCCGCGTCGTCCGCGTACCGGGTGGTCTGCAAGGGCTCGACGAGGTCCAGTCGCACGCCCTCCACGTCCAGGACGTACGAGAGCGTGAGCAGCGCCGAGCGGGCGTTGCCGTCGGGAAACGGGTGGAAGAACGCCACGTCGAGGTAGGCCCTGGCGGCACGGGAGGCCAACGGGAGCGCGGGATCGGAGCTCTGCTCCAGGCAGCGGGCGAAGTCCTGCCAGGTGGCCGCGGTGAGCCCGTAGCGCTCCCGGCCGCGTTTGGCGAACGCGTCACCCTCCCGGAAGGCGACATCGGATGTGCCGAGGACACGGCGCTGCCAGCCGGTGAGGAGGGCAGGGGTGAGCGGGCGCCGGAGCAGGGCCTGCGCACGGGAAAGGGCCGTCGCGGCCAGCAGACGGTCCGCGCGCTCGGGGTCGCGGCTGCGGACCGGACCGTCGATCCATGACACCAGCCCGTCGCGGCGCGGCACCACGGGAGCGACGTGCGCCGGACCCGCGGACGCCCAGTCGACACGCTCCCGCACCACACGCCACTGGGCCAGCGCGTCAGCCGTCACTCGCCGCCGCTGCCCGGCCGTACCCGGCCGCAAGGGCCTCTCCCACGGCGTCGACATCACTGCGGGTCGGTTCGGCCCAACTCGTGAACCGCCCGCCGATCGCGGCGTCCACGACCTGTTTCGCCGCCTCGCCCGTGATGCCCAGGGACGAGAGGTATCCCGTCAGGACCAGGCCGCAGAGCCAGTACCAACCCGCCTCGGCACCCGTGCGGTCCACGACCAGGGTCACCAGGCGGCTCACCGCCCGCTCCACGTGCCAGTCGCGGTCCTCGGCGCCCGCCGCGGCCGGCGGGGCCAGATCGGCGAAACGCCCGGCGAGTTCGTCCAGCCAGTCACGCCATTCCAGCAGCGCGGCGACGATGGCGCGGGCCGTGGCTTCGGGCTCTCCGATCGAGTGGGCCTCGCAGCACCAGCTGGTGACCACTCCACCGTTGCCGCCTTCGCCGTGCGTCCACTTCCATCCGCAGGCCCACCGCCCGTACCGCGCCGCGAGCATGTCGGTGACGCCGTCGGCGAAGCGGCGCTTTTCGTCACGGGAGGCATCGACCGGCGGGACCGTCTCGGAGATCAGGGCGATGACCCGCCTCTCCTCCTCCTCGTTCCACGAGAAGGGGTTGCCGCCGGGGTCGACAGCCGACCACGGCAGCAGGCGCGGGACCAGGTCCAGGTTGGTGAACGTAGTACTCCTCCGAAGGCCGACGCGACCGGTCGGGTGGTTGCGGGCCACGCGACGCCGGTCATCCGCTGCGCCTGGTCAGGACAGCACAGGGCAGCACAGTGCAGGGCAACAAGGCTACCCGCACGGCCTTGACCGGCCTCGGCCAGGGCCCGGGTCCGGAGCCGGGGCCGGGTGTGGGAACCCCGCGCAACAGTGCCATGTCACACCCTTGCGATGGAATATAACCTGTGACATTGTTCTGACCCTGAATCCGGTGACAGGTTGTCGTCAAGGTCCCCCTCCCTCACGCCTCGTGGCTGACGCTCCGTTGCTCATCTCCCCCACTCAGGACAAGGACACCGCAGTGCGTCTGCGCCAACCCCTTCCCCTTCTCGTGGCCGGCGCCCTCGCCGGGACCGCGTTCATGCTGCCGACCCCCGCCCTCGCCGCGCCCGCTGCGGCCGCCGCACCCGTGAAGGCGGCCGCCTCCCCCTCGATACCCAGGCCGTTCGGGGCCGAGGTCGCCTCGCAGGCGTCCGAGGCGATGGGGCGCACGGCCGCCCCGCTGACGTCGGCTCAGCTCGGGCAGGCGCTGCAGCCGGCCGGGACGGCCGTGCAGACCACCCCGGCCACCCCGCGCACGGGCGCCAAGCAGCAGGCGCCCGCTCCCGCAACGCACACGCTCTCCGCCAAGTCCGCCGCGGACGCGGCCAGTTGCGCTCCGGCCGACTTCGGATCCCGCAGTGGCGCCGGCCTGGTCTCCTTTGTCCAGGGCTCGACCACGGACTGCGTCAACACGCTGTTCAACGTCACCGGCACCGACGCGGGGAACATCTTCAAGCAGTCGCAGATGCTCACCGTCGCCGCCGCCTTCCAGGCCCAGGCCGCGCACTACACCGGCGACAACTCCACCGGCATCCTGCAGCTCGTGCTCTTCCTGCGCGCCGGCTACTACGTCCAGTCCAACAACGCCTCCGCCGTCGGCCCCTACGACGCCTCCCTCACCGCCGCCGTCAAGGCCGGCCTCGACGCCTTCTTCGCGAGCGCGCACTGGAACGACGTCAGCGACGCCAACGGCCTCGTGCTCTACGACGTGCTGATCCTCACCGACAGCGCCAACATCCAGGCCCGGTACCTGAACGTCTACAAGCAGGTCCTGAACGGCTACACCAACGGCTACAACGCCTTCCCGAAGATGGTGAAGGCCGTCAACGCCGTCCTGTTCGCGCCGCTGTGGCGGGCCAACTGGAACCCCGACTACGTGAGCGCGGTGAGCGCCGACCCGAGCGTCGTCACGGTCCTCGCGAACTTCGCGCAGAACCACAAGGACCTGCTCGGCACCGCCAACCAGTTCCTCGACGTCAACGCCGGCAACGACCTCGCCCGCACGGCCGGCGACGGCGGCTCCGTCGAGGCCTTCGCCAAGCCCCTGGTCAAGCAGGTCCTCGACGCCACCCCGGTCACCGGCAGCACCGGCCCGCTGTACGTGTACACCGCGTACAACGCCAACCAGTACGACAACGCGCAGTGCTCCTACTACGGCACCTGCGACCTGCCCGGCAAGCTCACCGCCGCCGTCCTGCCGAACTCCCTGGTGTGCGACAACCGCACCATCCGCGGCGAGGCCCTGTCCGCCGCCGACCTGGCCACCGTCTGCGCCAGCCTGCGCGGCGAGGACGGCTTCTTCCACACCATGGTCAAGGACAACGGTCCCGTCCCGAACCAGTACGGCAAGACCATCACCCTCGCCGTCTTCAAGAACCAGCCCGACTACCTCACCTACTCCTGGGCCATCTACGGCAACTCCACCAACAACGGCGGCCAGACCGTCATGGACGTCACCGACCCCAACAACCAGCCGGTGTCGGTCATGTACCAGAAGTCGTGGAACGACGGCTTCCCCGCCAACGTGTGGAACCTCAACCACGAGTACACGCACTACCTCGACAACATCTACGACATGAAGGGCAACTTCACCACCGAGATATCCGTCCCGGACATCTGGTGGATCGAGGGCGTCGCCGAGTACGAGTCCTACGCCTACCGCGGCACCACCGACACCCAGGCGATGACCGAGGCCGCCGCGCACCGCTACAAGCTGAGCACGATCTTCCAGAACACGTACGACAACTCGGACTCGGTGCGCACCTACCCGTGGGGCTACCTGGCCGTGCGCTACATGCTGGAGAAGCACCCCGCCGACGTGTACACCATGCTCGGCCACTTCCGCACCGGTGACTACCAGGGCGGCTACGCGGTCTACAACAGCCTCGGCACCTCCTACGACGCCGACTTCGACGCCTGGCTGAACGCCTGCGCGGCCGGCGCCTGCTACGCCGACGGCCCCACCGCCCTGTTCGGCCAGTCCGTCGACGGCGCCACCGTCACCCTGACCGACAAGTCCGTGGAGACCAACTCCCCGGCCAAGCTCGCCTCCTGGCACTGGACCTTCGGCGACGGCACCTCCTCCGACCAGCAGAACCCGGTGCACACCTACGCCAACCCCGGCACCTACACGGTCGCCCTGACCGTCACCGACAGCGCCGGCAAGAGCGCCAGCACCCCGTCCTCCGTCACCGTCACCACCGGCGCCGCCCTGCCGACGTGCACCGACCCGCGCACCGACGCGCTCGGCCAGAACTGCTCGCGGCCCAACCAGGCCCGCACCGCCGGCAACCTCGACTACTTCTACCTCTACCTGCCGGCCGGCACCACGACGCTGAAGGTCTCCGCCTCCGGCGGCACCGGCAACGCCTCCCTCTACTACAACGCCGACACCTGGGCCTCCCCCAGCGCCTTCACCGCCTCCTCCACCAACCCCGGCACCACCCAGAGCCTCACCGTCACCAACCCGACAGCGGGCTACCGCTACGTCAGCCTCTACGCCAACACCGACTTCAGCGGCGTGACGGTCAGCACCCAGTTCTGACCGGGGCCCTGCCCGCAACGCCCGAGCGGCGCGTCCCCAACGGGGGCGCGCCGCTCGGGCGTTGCGGGATCAGCTCTCGGTCGAGCGGCGGCGCGAGACGGCGACGAGCGCCGCGCCCGCGGCGACGGCCGCGGCGGCGCCGCCGGCCTCCCAGCCGAGGCCGTCCGTACCGGTGGCCGCCAGCTGGCCGGGGCCGGCGGAGGTGACGGCCGCTCCGGTGGTGGTACCGACGGCCGTGCCAGTCGTGCCGGTGGTCGTGGTCACCGCGGCGGGCTGGACGCCCTGGCCGTTCTGGCCGTTCTGGCCGTTCTCGCCGGACTGCGGCTGCTGCGCGGTCGTCGGCTTCGGGTCCGGGGTCCGGTCCTGGGCGGGCTTGCGGGCGGCGTCGGCCTCGTCCTGGGCGCGGGCCGTGAACTGGCCCTCCTTGAGGAACTTCACGACGTCCTCGTAGGTGCCGTCCAGCGCCCGGCCGGCCGCCGCCTTCACGGCCGGCCCGCCCTTGTCCATGATCTGCGCGAGCTTGACCCGGTCGTCGTCCTGACGGGCCCTGGCATACCCGGTCTCCAGGAAGCGCCGCACGTCCGCGGCCGTGCCGTCGAGCGCCTTGCTGCCGGCCTCGCGCACACCGGGGCCGGACTCCTTGTCGGCCATGAGGCGCAGCACCGCGACGCGGTCGTCCTCGGCCTGGGCCTTGGCCCAGCCCTCGTCGAGGAACTTCACGATGTCCGCGTCGGTGCCGTCCAGCGCCCGGTTCGCGGCCTCCTTGACGGCGCGCCCGGTGGCGGCCGACAGGATCTGCGAGACCTTCACCCGGTTGTCGTCGGCGCGCTGCTTGGGGAGTTCGACCTCCAGGAAGTGCCGCACGGCGGCGGCGTCGCCCTTGAGGGCCTTCTCGCCGGCTTCGCGAACGCCGCGGCCGGTCTCCTTGTCGGCAAGGATGGCCTGCACCTCGGCGCGGTCGCGCTTCTCCTGGTCGGCCGCGTCGTGGTTGCCGGTGTCGCCCGCCTTGTCGGAGGCGGTGTCAGGGCCGGTGACGCCGGCCGGCTGCGGGTTGTCGGCGGCCGAGGCCGCGGACGGGAAGAGGACGGCGGGGGCCAGCACGGCAGCCGCGATCACGGCGGACACCTTGGGCAGCTTCATCCAGCGAAACCTGATTCATGCGAAGAGATTGTGAACGACCTCAGCATAGATCGTTTTTGATGGTTGCCGTACCGGATTTTTGCCTGCCGGAATTGCCCCTTTGCGAGGAGGACGCGAACCGACGGGTTCGCGTCCTCCTCGTTCCGCTACCGGGCGTCAGGTCCTCCCCTGTGCGCCCCGGGCCCGGTGTGCGGGGGCGGGTGGCGCCGCGGTCCGTTCCCCTCGGACCGCGGCGCCGGTTTTCCCGTTGGTTCGGTTGCCCGGTCAGGCGCCGGCCGGGTACCAGGTGGTGCCGTTGCCGCCGGTGGTGGCGAGGGTGTCGGCGATGACGGTGGCGGGGTAGCGCGGGTGCTGCTGCAGGAACCCGCCGAAGGAGTCGAGTGACGTCGCGTCACAGACGCCGTCGGTCTTGATGCAGAAGCGCTGGACCGGCATGCCACCGGGGAAGTTCTCCGGGCCGGTGCCCGGGGAGTACGCCACGAACGGGACCAGGGTGCCCTGCGGGACGAGGTGCCAGAAGCCGGTGCCCGGCTGCATCGGGTCGGCGTAGAGCATGCCGTCGACCTGCTCGCGGGGCACGGCGGTGCCGTTGTTGGCGATCGTCTGGAGCAGCAGGTCGCCGACCCAGGCGCCCTGCGAGTAGCCGGCGATGGTGAAGCGGGCGGTGGGGTCGGCCTTGTAGGCGTTCTCCAGGGCGGCCTTGGCGTTCCAGTAGCCCGCGTTGACGCTGTCGCCGAAGCTCGGGGTGAACAGCGGGGCCGGCATCTGGTTCTGGCTGCCGACGAACGGGCCGCCGCTGGCGGGGTAGCAGACCGGGATCGCGGTGCTGCCGGCGGCGAGGCGCTGGTTGGCGAGGTCGAAGGTGTAGGTGCACCTGGGCGCGTCCAGGGCCGTTCCGGTGCCGCCGATCTCGATGTAGTAGTGGTGCGGCGCGGCCGTGTCGGCGTGCGCGGCGGTCGGCACGACGGCGGCTGCGGTGAGCGCGAGCGCCGTCGTCGCGAGGACGGCCTTGAGGCGGCGGGCGAGGCTGGCACGCATGGTCATTTCCGGTCTCCCTCGGGTCGGGTGGGACGCCGCGGCGGGTGCGGCGACCGGTGCCCATCGTGTTGTCCGGGCCGCTCGGCGGGCCAGGACGGGGACCGGCCATATCTGGCCGGTCCCCGCAAGCCCAGGTCAGGGGCCGTTTCTGACGGCGCCGTGACAGTTGTGGGCGCTGGGGGAGCCGGCCCACCCTGACCGCCCTGACCGCCCGGGCCCGCTCAGACCCTCACGACCACGCCAGCCTCGCGCGGGTCTGCCAGTACTCCCCGGCGGGCTCGGCGAGTTGCGTGAGGGTGGCGAGGTCGGTGGAGGTGAGGGGGTGGGTGGCGGCGGTGAGGTTGGAGGCGAGCTGGGCGGGGGTGGCGGCGCCGGAGAGGACGAGGTCGGCCCAGGGCTGGGCGGCGGCCGCGGCCAGGGCGAGGGCGTCGCAGGGGGTGCCGGTGCGGGTGGCCAGGGTGCGCAGGGCGGCGGTGTCGGGGCCGGTGGCGTTGCGGTCGGCGAGGCGGCCGTTGGCCATGGCCTCCTTGACCACCACGAGCCGGCCGGCCGCGTGGGCCTCGGCGAGGGCGGGGGCGGCGGAGGGCTCCAGCAGGTTCCAGGTGGACTGGACGGCGGCGAACAGCGGGCGCCCGTCCACCGTCACGGCGAGGGCGGCGCGGATGGCGGCGGCCTGGTCGGGGCCGCTGGTGGACAGGCCCACCCGCACGCCCTCGGCGGCCAGTTCGGCCAGGCGCCCGTGCAGGGCGGGGTCGGTGAGCGCGGGGCTGTCCGGGGTGACGGAGTGCACCAGGTAGATGTCCAGGTGGCGCCCGAGCAGGGCCCTGGTCTCCTTGAGCTGGCGGTCGAACACCGCCGTCGAGTGCTCCTTGATCTCGTGCGCGTCCACGCCGGAGGTGCGCCAGTCGGCGGTGTAGGTGTAGCCCCACTTGCTGCCCACCACCGTGTCGGCCGCCGCCTCGGGGTGCTCGGCCAGCCACTGCGCGACGAACTCCTCGGCGCGCCCGTACGAGCGGGCCGTGTCGACGTACCGCACCCCGGCGGCGTACGCGGCGTCCAGCAGTTCGTGGGTGCGCCGGCGCAGCGCCTCGACGCTGCGCTCGGCGGGAAGGTCGGCGTCGCGCCCGAGGTTGATGTATCCCGGGCGCCCGACGGCGGCGGTGCCCAGGCCGAACCTCGCGACGGTCGGTTCGGTGGCCGGGTTCGGCATGGCGGGCACTCCTCGGAAGATCGGGTGGGTCGTCCGTACGGACCCTATCCGGCCGGGTCGCGCGGGTCGGGGCGGCCTGCGGGGGCGGCGTTCGGCACGGGCGCGGCCGGGGCGTTGAGGGCGGCGAGCGTCGTCGGGGTGAGGCCGAAGGCGTAGGTGGCGGCGCAGGCGGCGCAGGCGGCGGTGAGCCAGCCGCCGGTGTAGACGAGGACGGCGGGGCCGATGCCGTGGCTGCCGTCGAGCAGGGGCAGCAGCACGAGGCCGGAGGGGCCGATCGCGGTGGAGCCGGTGGTCAGGCCGAGTTGTGCGAACAGGCCGACGACGGCGCCGCCCGCCGCGGCCCCGATCCCGGCCGTGACGAACGGGCGCACCAGCGGCAGTGTGACGCCGTAGATGACGGGCTCCGCGACCCCCAGGACGCACGTGGGCAGCGCGGACCTGATGACCCGGCGCAGCGAGGGGTTGTGGCGGGCGCGCAGGTAGACGGCCACGGCGGCGCCGGCCTGGCCGCCGCCGGCCATGGCGAGGATCGGGTAGAGCGCGCTGTAGCCCTGGTGCTCGATGAGCGTGGTGTGGATGGGGATGAGGGCCTGGTGCAGGCCGAACATGACGAGGGTGGCGAACGTGCCGCCGAGCACGACGCCCGCGCCGGCCCCGGCGTGGGCGAGCAGCCAGGTGGCGCCGCTGCCGATGCCGTCGGCGATGACGCCGGCCAGCGGCATCAGGACGAGCAGCGCGGCCAGGCCGGACAGGGCGACGGCGATGGTCGGCACGAGCAGCATCTGCAGGGCGTCGGGCACCCACCGGCGGGCCCGGCGTTCCAGTGCCGCGCACAGGGCGGCGGCGCCGAGCGCCCCGAGGACGCCGCCCTGGCCGGGCTTGAGGTGGCCGAAGAGGGTGTGGGTGATGGTGGCGACGCCCGGGTGGACGGCGATGCCGGCCACCGCGCCGCCGAGCACCGGGGTGCCGCCGAACTCCTTGGCCGTGTTGTGGCCGACGAACACCGCGATCAGGGACATGAAGCCCTGGGAGAGCGCGGTGGTGACGGGGATGATGCCGGTCAGGGCGGTGGTGTGGGTGGACAGGGCGAGTGAGTTGAGGGTGGCGCCGAGGCCGGCGATGACGCCGCAGGCGATGAGGGCGGGGATGAGGGGGACGAAGATGTCGGCGATACGGCGCAGGAACAGTTTGCCGGGGGTGGCGTTGGGGCGTTTGCGGTCGTCCTTCAGTGCGGCTCCCCTGGCGGCGAGGGCGTCGGCGTCCGTCGGGGAAGCCGTACCCGGATCCGTGGCCGTGGCCGGGGCCGGGGCCGGGGCGGCGTCCTCGGCCACGAGCCGCTCGAACGCCTCCGCGACGCGGTCGACGGCCGCCGGTCCGAGGACGATCTGGTAGGTGCCGTCCACGACGACGCCCAGCACCGCCGGATGGTCCTTGATCTGCTGCGTGCGCGCGAGGCCCGGGTCGGCCAGGCCCAGGCGCAGGCGGCTGATGCAGTGGGCGGTGGAGGTGACGTTGGCGGCGCCGCCGACGAGGGCGAGGAGGTCGCGGGCGGTGCGGGTGTGCGTGTCCGTCATGAGCATCTGGTTGCCCACGCGCGGTCCGGGCATACCGATCATCGTCCGTACGCACCCGCCCGCTGCCTCCGAAAGGCCCGCGCATGCTCGACCACGACGCCTCCGGATTCCTGCGCGACGGCGCACCGCACCGCATCGTCTCCGGCGCCCTGCACTACTTCCGCGTCCACCCCGACCTGTGGGACGACCGGCTGCGCCGGCTGCGCGCGCTCGGCGTCAACACCGTGGACACCTACATCCCCTGGAACTTCCACGAACTGCCCACCGGTGAGGTGGACTTCACCGGCTGGCGGGACGTCGCCCGGTTCGCCCGCGCCGCGCAGGCCCTCGGCCTGGACGTGATCCTGCGCCCGGGCCCGTACATCTGCGCGGAGTGGGACTTCGGCGGCCTGCCCGCCCGGCTGCTCGCCGTCGACGGCCTGCGGCTGCGCTGCTCGGACCCCGCGTACCTCGCGGAGGTGGACGGCTGGTTCGACGCCGTCGTGCCCGAGATCCTGCCGCTGCTGGCCGGCCGCGGCGGCCCGGTGGTCGCCGTGCAGGTCGAGAACGAGTACGGCAGCTACGGCCGCGACACCGCCTACCTGCGCCACCTGCGCGACGGCCTGGTGCGCCGCGGTGTGGACTGCCTGCTGTTCACCGCCGACGGCGCCCACGACACCATGCAGCAGGGCGGCGCCATCCCCGGCCACCTCGCCACCGCCACCTTCGGCTCCCGCGCCCCCGAGCGCCTCGCCGTGCTGCGCCGCCACCAGGCGTCCTCCCTGCCCGGGCCGCTGACCGCGATGGAGTTCTGGATCGGCTGGTTCGACCGCCTCGGCGAGCCCCACCACGTGCGCGACCCCAAGGAGAGCGCCGCCTCCCTCGACGAACTCCTCGCCACCGGCGCCTCCGTCAACCTCTACATGGCCCACGGCGGCACCAATTTCGGCCTGTGGGCCGGCGCCAACCACAGCGGCGCCCACCCCTGCGACGCCGGGTTCGAGCCCACCTCCACCAGCTACGACTACGACGCGCCGATCGGCGAGGCGGGCGAACTCACCGAGAAGTTCCACGCGCTGCGGGAGGTCATCGGCCGGTACGTGCCCCTGCCGGACGGCGAGCTGCCCGCCCCGCCGCCGCGCCTGACACCGCGCCGCCTGGAGCGCCCCACCGGACGCGCCCGCCTGCTCGCCGCCCTGGACCCGCTCTGCGCCCCGGTGCGGCGGGCCTGCCCCGAGCCCATGGAGCGCCTCGGCCAGGCCCGCGGCCTCATCCACTACCGCACCCGCGTCCCCGGACCGCGCCCCGAACTGCCGCTGCGCATCGACGGACTCGCCGACCGCGCCCACGTGTTCGCCGACGGGCGCCCGCTCGGCGTCCTCGACCGCAACAGCCCCCGGGCGACGCTGCCGCTGGCCACCGGGCCCGACGGCGCCACCCTCGACATCCTGGTCGAGGCCCTGGGGAGGGTGAACTACGGCCCCAACATGGACGACCGCAAGGGCATCACCCGCGGCGTCGCCCACGGCGACCAGCTGCTCTTCGGCTGGGAGATCCGGCCTCTGCCGCTCGACGACCTCGCCCCGCTGCGTTTCGACGCCCCGCCGTCCGTGGCGCCCGCGGACGGCGACCCGGCGTTCCACCGCTTCGAGACGGTCGTCGACACCCCCGCCGACGCCTTCGTCGCCCTGCCCGGCTGGGGCCGCGGCCTGCTGTGGCTCAACGGCTTCCTCCTCGGCCGCCACACCGCCGAGGGCCCCCAGCGCACCCTCTACGCGCCGGCCCCGCTGTGGCGCCCGGGCCGCAACGAACTCCTCGTCCTCGAACTCGACCACCACGGCGAGACGATCGACATCCGCGACCACCCCGACCTCGGCCCCACCGCCCAGGCCCCGAGCAGCGAGTACTGACCGGGCGACTGCTGCGTGGGAAGTCGACCGGGCCGGCTTCCCACGCGTCGCCCGCGGTCAGTCCCACCAGAACATCCAGTCGTACGAGCCCACGAGCAGGTCGGCGTACGCGGTGAGGCTGCCGGTGCCCTGGAAGACCTGGTCGGGGCAGAATGCCACGTGCTCGGCAGCCACCCGCAGAGCCTCGTCCCGCGTCGTGGGCGGGGCGAGGACGCTCAGCTCCAGGGCGTCGAAGCCCACGCGGACCACGCGTGCGCCGAAGCGCCGTTCCCAGTCGGCGAGGACGGCCGCGATCCGGCCGGTGTGGGCGTGGTTGGCCGGGGCCGTCCAGCCGCAGGCGGCCAGCGCCGCCGCCCCGCCGGGGGCCGCGACCAGGCCGATCCGCAGGTTCGGCCCGCCCTCCAGGGCCGAGGCCCGGATGCGGGCGCCCTCGTCGGCGTCGGCGTCCGGGACGGGGGTCGAGGGCGCCCCGGCCCTCACGCCCCCGCCGTCAGGGGATCCAGCGCCACCGGCCGCACCGCCCCGGCGGCGGCGGAGCCGGCCAGCAGGTCGGCCAGGTCGTGGGGCGGCGCCTGTTCGGCGGTCGGGGCCGCGCCCGTGATGCGGTCCAGGCGAAAGCCCCGGCCGGCGCGTCGGGTGCGGCACCAGGCGATGAGGTACCAGTTGCCGCCGGCGGTGAGCAGTCCGGCCGGTTCCACCTCGCGCTCGCTCTCCCGCCCGGCCGCGTCGATGTAGGACAGCCGCAGCACCGTGGCGCCCGTGAGGGCCTGTTCCACCGCGGTGCGGACCGACTCCTCGGTGCGGGCGGCCGGCAGCGCGACGATGCGGGCGGCGAGTTCCTGGGCGGCGGCCGCGGCGGGGCCGGTCATCGAGGCGGCGATCTTCTGGGACGCCGTGCGGGCCGCGCCGGCGTAGGGGGCGCGGGCGTCGGCCGCGGCGAGGGCGGCGACCAGGGCGGAGGCCTCGTCGGTGGTGAAGCGGATCGGGGGCAGGGTCATCGCCCGGTCGATCGACCAGCCGCCGCCGCGCCCTGTGGTGGTGCGCACGGGGACGCCGGCGTCCATGAGTGCCTGGAGGTCGCGCTGCACGGTGCGCGTGCTGACCTCGAACCGCGCGGCGAGCGCCGCGACCGTCAGCGGTCGCGGCGCCGCGGCGCGCAGTTCTTCCACCAGTGCGTAGAGTCGCGGGGTGCGGTTCACGGCGCCGACGCTACCTTCACGCGCCGGTCAGGAAGTCGCGCTCGCGCTGGTGTTCGCGCCGGGTGATGGTGAGCGGGAACAGGGTGAAGCCGTGCATCGCGCCGGCGACGACGCCGAGGTGGGCGTCCGCCCCGGCGGCCTGCCAGCGGGCGGCGAGGAAGCGCGAGTCGTCCAGGAGCGGGTCTTCGGTGCCGACGACGATCCGGGCGGGCGGCAGGCCGGTCAGGTCGGCGAAGAGCGGGGAGATGCCCGGGTCGCGGCGCTGTTCGGCGTCCGTGCCCGGCGTGAAGAGCCCGTAACTTCCGCGTATGGAGTCGGTGTTGCTCAGCAGTGGCCGGGAGCCGAAGAGCCGCTGGCTCGGTGTCATCGACAGGTCGTAGGGGCCGAAGGCCAGTTGGGCGGCCCGGAACGCGCCGGTGATGCCGTGGCGGTCGCGCAGGCGCAGCAGGGTCAGGACGCTCAGGTGGGCGCCGGCCGATTCGCCGCCGATCATCAGGCGCCTGGTGCCGAACTCGGTCTCGGCGTGGTCGACGAGCCACCGGGCGGCGGCTTCGCAGTCGTCGGGTCCGGCGGGGAAGGGGTGTTCGGGTGCCAGGCGGTAGTCGACGCTGACGACGGCCAGGCGGGCCTGCTCGGCGAGGCGCCACAGCCGTT
This sequence comes from Kitasatospora sp. NPDC001660, assembly GCF_053596725.1. Lineage (NCBI taxonomy): Bacteria > Bacillati > Actinomycetota > Actinomycetes > Kitasatosporales > Streptomycetaceae > Kitasatospora > Kitasatospora sp. NPDC001660. Next base: position 37,776 of record NZ_JBSFGU010000024.1, read on the forward strand.
CGTCCTGGCCGTCCGCGGAGCCGAACGCCCAGCCGCCGCCGTGGATGTGGAGGTACACGCCGTCGACGCGCTGCGGTACGAACGCCCGGACCTTCACCCCGCCGGCGACGGTCCGCTCCTGCGCCTGCGCCAGCCGCACCGGCGGGGTGTCGCCGCCGAGGCGGTTGCCGCGCAGGCGGGCGAGGGTGGCGGCGTCCAGGGTCCTGGGGCGGGGCGGGCGGTTGGCGGCGGCGGCCTCGAACTGCTCGTTGAAGGCCAGGGTTTCGGCGAGGCAGTCCTCGTCGGTGATCGTGGTCGTCGTGGTCGTCGTGGTCATCGCGGTGGTCGTCATGCGTGGATGATCACAGCCTTCCGCGACAACGCCATGTCACCCTTTTCCAGTGACCTGCGTCACACCCCGGTGTGGCGCGCCTGCGGGTGTGGCCGGCCGTTCGGTTCACCGGCGCCGCAGTGGGGGCCGGCCGTGGGCGGCGAGGACGAGGGCGGCGTAGTCGGGGGCGTCGGGGCGCACGCCGTGTCGGTCGAGGAGGGTGAACAGGTCGGCGAGTTCGGGGGGTTCGGTGCCGCGCGGGCGGCGGTCGCCGGTGGTGGGGAGGGTGCCGAGGGCCGGTCCGCAGCCGGCGGGGCGGGTGGTGGTCAGGCGCAGGCGCAGCGCGAGGCGGGGGCTGCCGGTCTCGGAGTCCTCGCCGAAGTCCATCTCCAGGCCGGTGACGTCCTGCCAGCGGTAGCGGCGGCGCAGCAGCATGCGGGAGAGGGTGAGCCCCCGGTCGTCGGCGCGCAGCCGGAAGGTGCGCGGGGCGGGCAGTGCGACGGCTGCGCCCGCGGCGATCACGAGCAGCAGTGACGGGCCGGCGCCCAGGCGGTCGACGGCGCCGCTCTCGCCGAGGACGACGGCCAGCAGCAGGCTGGTGAGGCTGCCGAGCGCCCAGCCCGCTCCCCGCCACAGGAAGCCGAGGCGCACGGTGTGGTGATGCGCGGCGGCGGTCGCATGCACGGCCTTGTTCACGGCGTTGTTCACGGCGTCTTCCACAGACCCCCCGGAGCTCGCGGCCAGGGCGGCCAGGATGGCACCCGCCACTCCACCGGTCAACTGGCGTGGAAGAGTTGGCGTACCGCATCCACTCGGGCTCATTCCGTTGAGCTATGGTGATCGCTCAGGGTCTCCTCCGTTCACCCAGGCTGAGGCGCGGAGGTCACGGGCGGGAGAGGGGTTGTCATGGCAGAGTCGCCCCGCGAGGACGGGCCGGTCGACACGTCCGGGCTCGCGGCCAAGATCGAGGCGCTGTTCCAGACGGTCCGCCGGCCGGACCGCGAGCAGTACACCAACGAGGAGGTGGCCCGGGCCTGCCGCGAGGCGACCGGGGAGTCCTTCTCCACCACCTACCTGTGGCAGCTGCGCACCGGGCGCCGGGACAACCCGACCAAGCGTCATTTGGAGGCGCTCGCACGGTTCTTCCAGGTGCCGCCCGCCTACTTCTTCGACGAGCGGCAGGGCGCCGAGATCGCCAAGGAGCTCGCCCTGCTCGGCGCGCTGCGCGACGCGGGCGTGCGCAGCCTCGCGCTGCGGGCGATCAGCCTCTCGCCCGAGGGCCTGGACACGGTCAGCGAGCTGATCGACGTCATCGCCCGCCGGGACTCCGCCCGCCGCCCGGCGTCCTCGTGACGCGTTCCTGACGGGCCTCCCGGTTCCTTCCGGACGGCCCCGCGATGACTCCGTGACGGCTCCGTGACGGCTCCCGGAGAACTGCGGGAGCCTTCCGGACGACTCAACAGGACGCAGGGACGGGTCGGGAGGACGTCCGGACGGCTCCGGAAGGCGGGGACACGGACCGTCCTGCGGAGGGCGTCCGGGCGCAGCGGCGCGGCCGGGTGCGCCACCACCTCGACCCGCGCACCCCGCGGTGGCTCACCGCCGCCGCCCGCCCCTTCCCTCCGCTCGCCGCCCAGGTCGCCGCGACCGCGCAGGCGGCCGCGCCGGCCGCCGCGCTGGAGCGGGTACCGGCGCCCTGCCCAGCCCGGGCACCCCGCACGCAGCCGGGGCGTTCAGGGGCCGGGGACGTTCACGGGCCCACGCGCTCGCGTACCACCACCGCGGCGGGGTGTTCCCGGGCGGGCCGTCGCGGCCCGGCAGGAGGGCCCGCCGGATGCCGCCGAACGGGTTCGGGCCGCCCGGACGCGGTGCCGTACGGTGCCGGCGCGCTGCGCTTCGGCGGCGCGTGGAACCCGGACCTGCCGCGCGCGTACCACGTGGTGCCCCGCCGCGGCCAAGGCGGTCGCGGCGGGGTGGTCGTCACCGGTTTCTCAGCACTGGGGCCGGCGGCCGTGATTGGCCCCGCGCCTGGCCCGCGCCTTCTTCTTGCGACGCCGCTTCGACGACATGACACCGCTCCTCTCCTAAAGGGCCGCCCCCTGCGTCCCACCGTTCCACACCACCTCCGAACGGGCCTGTCGAGCAGGGCGGGGGGGGTGGGCCGGACCAGCTGCTCGTTGTCATCGGTGGAGGTGGGGGTGGACATGAGCGGGCAGCCTCCCCGCCTCCCGCCCCGGGCGGGAGGCGGGGCCGCTCACCACTGGCCGGGCTGGTAGTTCCCCGCCGGGGTGCGGCAGATGACGTTCATCCGGTTGTAGGCGTTGATCAGGGCGATCGTCGACACCAGCGCGGCGAGCTGCTCGTCGTCGTAGTGCTTGGCGGCGTTCTCCCACACCCCGTCGCTGACGCCGCCCGCCGCGTCGGCGATGCGCGTGCCCTCCTCGGCCAGTTCGAGGGCTGCGCGCTCGGCGTCGGTGAAGACCGTCGCCTCGCGCCAGGCCGCCACCAGGTTCAGGCGCTCGGGCCGGTCGCCGGCGTGCACGGCGTCCTTGTAGTGCATGTCGGTGCACATGCCGCAGCCGTTGATCTGGCTGGCCCGCAGCAGCACCAGCTGGGTGGTGGTGTAGGGCAGGCCCGCGCCCTTGAGCGCCGCGCCGGCCGAGTTGATGAACTTGGCGAACTTCGCGCCGGTGGCGGTGCCGTAGTAGTTGAAACGGGCTTCCATGTCGGGCTCCTTCGGTTCCGCGCTCGCTGTCCTCGCGTTCGCGCTCACTGTCGCTCTCACTACCTCGACCGCCCTCGCGGCGCCGGTGTGACAGGCCGGCCCCACAACCTCACGTGACCCGCGTCACACCCGTGCCGCACCCGCGTCGCGCCCGCTACGCGCACGCCGCCTCGCGCAGGTGGCCGAGGAAGGCGGCGGCGGCCGGGGGCGGGCGGTGGCCGCGGCGGACGGCCGTGAAGACCTGCCGCACCGGGGTGTCGTCGGGGTGGAGGGCGACGAGGGCGATGTCGGGGCGGGCGGCACGGGCGGCGAGCGACGGGATGAGGGCGGGGCCGAGCCCGGCGGCGACGAGGCCGAGCTTGGCGGTCCAGCCGGCGACGGCGTACTCGACGCGCGGGCGCAGGCCCTCGCGCACGCAGGCGGCCAGCAGGGTCGTCTCGATGGTGCGGTTTGCGGCGATCCAGGGCTCGTCGGCGAGTTCGGCCAGGCGCAGGCGGCGGCGCCGGGCGAGGCGGTGGTCGCGGGGCAGGGCGACCAGGACGGGGTCCTCGACGAGCGGCTGGAGGTCGAACTGTTCATGGTCGTAGGGGTGTTCGGGGTAGGAGGCGACGACGGCGAGGTCGACGCCGCCGTCCGCGAGGCGGGCGAGCAGGTCGGCGCAGAGGCCCTCGGTGAGCGAGACCGCCACGTCGGGGTGGGCGGCGCGGAAGGCGGCGAGGGCGGTGGGCACGAGGGCGGCGTTGGCGCTGTCGAAGGCACCCAGGCGCAGGCGGCCGGCACCGAGTTCGGTGAGGGCGGTGAGTTCGCGGCGGGTGGAGTCGAGGCGCTCCAGGAGGGCCTCGGCGTGCGGGAGGAGGGCGCGGCCGTGCTCGGTCAGGCGCACGCCGCGGGCGAGGCGGTCGAACAGCGGGGCGCCGAGTTCGGCTTCGAGGGTGGAGATCTGACGGGAGATCGCGGACTGGGTGAAGCCGAGGTGCTCGCCGGCGGCGGTGAAGGAGCCGAGGCGGGCGGCGGTGCGGAAGACGTCGAGCCAAGCCATGTCCATCGGGCATGGGTACCATGCGAGACATTCGTTTGTCGCCTGGCTCGGGGCTGCCTAGCGTGGTGGCCATGAACGCCAAGGACTCCTCGAACAGGATCGCTTTCCTCGGGCTGGGCCGGATGGGCCTGCCGATGGCCCGTCGACTGGCCGCCGCCGGGCTGCCGTTGACCGTCTGGAACCGCAGCCCCGAACGCGCCGGGGACCTGCCCCGCGCCGCGACCCCGGCGCAGGCGGTCGAGGGCGCGGACGTCGTCGTCACCATGCTCGCGGACCCGGCGGCGGTCGAGGAGGTGGCCGGACGGTTCCTGGGGCACCTGGCGCCGGGGGCACTGTGGATCGACATGTCGTCGGTCGGGCCGGACACGGTGGCCGCCCTGCGCGAGCGGCTGCCGGAGGGGACGGCCCTGGTGGACGCCCCGGTGCTGGGCAGTGTCGGCCCGGCCGCGAGCGGCGACCTGACCATCTACGCGGGCGGGGAGCCCGGCGACCTCGACCGGGCGCAGCCGGTGCTGGATCACTTCGGGCGCGTGCTGCGCTGCGGGGGCCCGGGCGCGGGTGCGGCGCTGAAGGTCGTGGTGATGGGCGCGGTCGTGGCCGGGGTGACGGCGCTCGGCGAGGCGCTGGCGGTGGCGGACGCGTTCGGCCTGCCGGAGGAGCTGGCGCTGGGCGCGCTGGGGGGCGGCCCGCTCGCGGGGGTGGTGGCCCGCGCCCGCAGCCGGGAGTCGGACTTCCCGGTGCGCCTGGCCGCCAAGGACCTGGCCCTGGCCGGCGGTGGCCGGGTGCTGACGGCGGCGCGCGAGGTGCTGCTGTCGCACCCGGACATCGCGGACGAGGACCTGTCCCGGGCGGTGGCGGCGATCCGCCGGGGCTGACGCCTCGGCTGCGGGCGGGGCGGCGGCCCCTACCCCGCCCGGTTCTCCAGCCACCCGACCGCGGCCGCCCAGCTCCCGTGCCCCGGATCCACCACCTGGAAGTGGTCCGTTCCCGCGTGTTCCACGTACGTCACCGGATCGCCCGCCGCCCTCGCGGCCTCGACGTAGGCGCGGCTGTGGGTGACGGGGACGCGCTCGTCCTGGTCGCCGTGGATGATCAGGTGGGGGCGGCCGAGGGGGAGGCGGTGGAGCGGGGAGGCGTTGCGGTAGGGGGCCGGGTCGTCCTCGTAGGGGGTGCCGACGAACAGCGGGGTGGCCCCCTCCCCCAGGCTCTCGGCCGCGCAGCGCGGCAGGTCGGTGATCGGCGCGAGCGCCACCGCGGCGTTGACGAGCCCGGCGGCGGCCGTCAGCAGGGCGAGCTGCCCGCCCGCGGAGTGCCCGACCGCGATCGACGGGAGGTCGGAGATGGCGGGGCGGACGGCGTGGGCGGCGGCGATCGCGTCGAGGGTGTCGGTGAGCGAGTGCGGCCAGCCCCCGCCGTCGCCGCCGGTGCGGCGGTACTCGACGTTGGCGACGCACCAGCCGCGGCCGGCGAGGTCGGCGGCGAGGGCGTCCATCAGGTGGAGGTCGTGGCGGTCGCGCCACCAGCCGCCGTGCACGGTCACCGCCAGGCCCCGGGCGGGCGGGCCCTGCGGGTCCGCGTCCCACAGCTCGACGAAGTGGCTCGGCGCGCTCCCGTAGCGCACGACCTCACGCTTTTGCATCCGTTTCCCTCACCCACATAGACCAACGTCACGACGGGGCCAACGCTACTCCCCCAGCCGTACAAAAGGTGCCGTCACACCCCTGGGACGGAGCCACGACGGTTAGTACGATGAACATGCCGCACCTGCCGCGTGGATGGGAGGAACTACCCATGGCTGCAAGCATATTGGAGATCCGTGACGCCGGTCTGCTGGACATCGATGAGGAGGGGATCGCGTTCGAGGACGAGTTCGACGCCGATCTCGCCCCGGCGGCCTGTCTCGCCGACCCGTTCGTCACCTGGGTCCCGACAAGGTTCCCCTGCGGCGGCGACTCCTGACCTTCACGGTCCAGTTGACCAGCGGGTGAGCGCCGTACTCCGGGTACGGGGGCGCTCACCCGCCCGGCGTCCCGGGAGGAACGGGCCCGTGCAGGAGCACCTCGCGCGCCTCGTCGCGCAGGCGCCGGGCGGCGGCGGGCGGCGCCGCCTGCACGCCGACGACCGGTGGCTGTACCTGCACGACCCCGAGATGCCCGCGCTCGCCCACGGCTGGAAGCTGCACGTCTCCGCCCGCCCGTCCCGCCTCCCGCTCCTGCTGGACCTGGTGGTGCCGGTGCTGCTGCGCCGCACGTGCGACGCGAAGTTCGCCGCCAGTCGGTCCCTGCTGGGCGAGATGAACTCCGGTGCGCACGGGGCCGCGGCCGTCGGCAAGGCCGTCACGGTGTATCCGCGCGAGGGTGAAGCCGTCGTGCTCGGCGAGGAGTTGGCGAGCGCACTGGCCGGGTGGGACGGTCCGCGGGTGGTCAGCGACCGGCAGCTGCGCCCGGGCTCGCCCGTGTACTACCGCTACGGCCCGTTCCGCGCCCCGTCCGACCGGGACGACCGGGACGACCGGGACGTGCCGCTCATGACCGGCCCGGACGGGCGGACGTTCCCGGGCCTCGCGCAGCCGTCCTACCTCCAGCCCCCTTGGGCCGAGGACCCGTTCGCCGCCCCCTCCCCCGCCCGCCGGGACACGCGCGTGGGCGGGGGCCGCTACCGGATCACCGCCGGGATCACCCGCTCGCCCGGCGGCCACGTCTACCGGGGCGTCGAACTCGCCACCGGGCGCGAGGTGGTGGTCAAGCAGGCGCGGGCCTTCGTCGCCGAGGACACCGACGGCGTCGACGCGCGCGGACGGCTGCGGCACGAGCGGCGGGTGCTGGCGGCGCTGGCGGGCGTGGCGGGGGTGGCGCAGCTGGTCGACTACTTCCGCCACGGCGCGGACGAGTACCTGGTCACGAGCGCCTGCGGGCCGCGCGACCTGCGCCGCGACGTCCTCGCCCACGGTCCCTACGCGGCCGCGGAGTCGGACGGTCGGAACTGGCGGGCGGCGGCCCGGGCGCTGCTGCGGGTGCTGGACGCGGTGCACGCGCGCGGCGTCGTCGTGTGCGACCTGAAGCCCGCGAACGTCGTCATGTCGCCGGCGGGGACGTGGTCGCTGGTGGACTTCGGGGTCAGCGCCCTCGACGGCGAGCGCCCCGCCGGCGCGACCCCGGGCTACGGCCTGCCCGGTGCCTCGCACCCCCAACCCGCCGACGACTACTACGCGCTGGGCACCACGCTGCACTACGCGCTCACCGGCCTCGACCCGGTGGCGGTCGGCTCCGACCCCACCGCCTGCCGCGACCGCACTCTCGCCTGCCTGGCCGCCGCCCTGCCCGGCCCGGACCACCCGGCCCTCGCGGCGGTGTCGGGCCTGCTGGACTTCGACGCCGACGAGCGCACGGCGGCGGCCGCGGCCCTGCGGGAGGGCCGGAGCCCGACGGCCCGAAGCATCGCGCGCCCGGCCGCCGGCGGCATCAAGGGCACCGGCGCCCCCGCCCCCGCACGCCCCACCGCCCCCACACGCCCCACCGCCCCCACACGCCCCGCCGCCCCCGCCTCGGGCCCGGGCCGGCTCGGCGAGACCATCGCCCACACCGTCGACACCTGTGTGCGCATGGCCCACGACCTGCTCGCCGCCCGCCCCGACGGACGCCGGCCGCGCACGCTGCTCTCGCTCTACGACGGCGGCGCCGGCCTCGGCCTCGAACTGCTCCAGCACGCCGACGAGCGCCCCGACGCCCGCGAGGCCGCCGCCGCCCTCGCCCGCTGGACGGCCGCGCACCCGGCGCTCGACCGGCTCGGCCCCGGCCTGTACGACGGGCGCGCCGGAGTCGACCTCTTCCTCGCCCACGCCGCCGACCGGCTGGACACCCCCGGGCCCGCGGCCCCCACCGCCCCGCCGGGCTCCGGCCCCACTGACCAGGTCTCCGGCGCGGCCGGCCTCGGCACCGCCCACCTGCTGCTGGCCGGTCTGACCCGCCACGACCGCGCCCGGCACCACCACGCGGCGGCCGCCGCGTGCGCCCGCCGCCTGACCGACGGCCCGCCCCAGGACCTGGAGGAGGAGCCCAACCCCGGCACCGCCGCCCTCGCCGAGGGCTTCGCCCACGGCCGCGCCGGCCTCGCCCACCTGCTCCTCGCCCTGCCCGACGGGGCGTCCCCGGGCGACACCGCCCGATCAGCCGGACGCGGCATCGTCGAGGGCCTGGCCGCCGACCTCCCGCGCCTGGTCGCCGACGCCGCCCGGCCCGGCGCCACCCGCCGCTACGGCTCGTGGTGCCGCGGCCTGGCGGGCATCGGCACGGTCCTGCTCCAGGCGGGCCTGCGCCTGGGCGAGGACGCGTACGTGGACCTGGCCGCCGACGCGGCCCAGGCGTGCCGGGCGCTGGCACCGCGGATGGGCCAGGTGGTCCAGTGCTGCGGCCTGGCCGGGGTCGGCGAACTGTTCGTCGACCTGGCGCTGGCCACCGGCGAGAAACGGCACTGGGACGCCGCCGGGCACATCGCCGCCCTGCTCCTGTCCCGCGCCGGCGGCCCGCCCCACCGCCCGGTCTTCCCCGGCACCGCCCTGGTCACCGAGTCCCCCGCCTGGGCCGTCGGCACCCCGGGCGTGCTGACCTTCCTGCGCCGCCTGCACCACCGCACCGCCCCCCGCCCGGCGCTCCTGCCGACGATCTGACCAACCGGACGATCCGACCGGCCGTCAATCCGACGGCTTCGGGTACACCCGCTCCCGCCCCTTCACCGAACGGGTGACGAAGAACGTCACCCGGTACACCCCACGCCGCCGGATCGAGGCGCCCTGCCCGTGCCCGTCCAGCTCGCCGAGCGCCTCCTCCTCCGAGTCGTACGCGTAGTTCCGCCCCTTGGCGTCCACGATCCTCCACCCGGCACCCGGCACGCTCTCCGGGCCCGTCGCCGCCCCTTCCGACCTTCGTATCCGAACCGGGAGACGACAGCGCCGCCCCGGGCCCGGTTGTACACCGGCACCGATGACCCCTTAGCGTCGTCGCTGCACGCCGCACCGACGGGCCGCCGGACCGCCGGGGCCCAAGACGACCGTGGGGAAAGAGCGTTGGGGGAAGACCGATGACGCGCGGGCGCCGCACCGTCCGGGCCGCGGCGGTGCTGGGCCTGGCCGTCGCGCTGCTGGCGGCGGCCGCCGGCTGCGGCGCGCCGCAGCCCGGGGACCGCTCCGCGGGCGCCGCCGCCGCGCAGGCCGCCGCCGCGGCGGACGCCGGCCCGGCCCGGCCCCTGGCCGTCGTCTACCGCGGCCCCGCCGCCTGCGACGGCTGTCCCGAGGCCGCGCAGGACCTGCTGGAGCGCAACGGCTTCACCGTCAGCTTCATCGGCCCCGACGAGGAACTGCGCTTCGGCCCCGCCGCACTGGCCGACGCCGCCCTGTACGTCCAGCCGGGCGGCACCAACGGCCAGGAGGTCGCCACCGCGTGGGACCTGCTGCGCCGCACCCCCGGCTTCCGCCCCGAGCTGATCCGCGACTTCGTGCGCGGCGGCGGCCGCTACCTGGGCCTCTGCATGGGCGGCTACCTCGCCGGCGACCCGGGCTACGACCTCCTGCCGGGCGACTCCGGCGAGTACATCAGGACCGTCGGCGCGACCGTCACCGACGAGCAGGACCATCTCGTCGACGTCACCTGGCGCGGGCAGAAGCAGCCGATGTACTTCCAGGACGGCCCCTACTTCGACGTCGACGGCCCCGGCACCGACGTCCTGGCCCGCTACACCAACGACCGCATCGCCGCCGCCGTCGCCGCCTACGGCACCGGCCGCGTCGCCGTCAGCGGCCCCCACCCCGAGGCCCCCGCCGACTGGTACCACAGCTACCACCTGCCCGACGTCTCCCGCAGCGGTCTGAGCCTGGGCGACGACCTGCTGCACACCGCGATGGACACGCCGCGGACCGGCACGCCGTGAGCAGCGTCCTCAGCGCCCCCGCGGCGCCGGCGCCCGGCCCACCGGGACGAACCCGTCCGGGGACCTGACTGCGCGCCCGGTTCCCGGCACGGCGTCCGCGGAGGGCCCACGGCTCGTGCGCGGACGTCGTCGAGCGGGAGCACGTCGGCGATCCGGGCTACCTCCCCGTCATCGAATGGCCCTCGTGGTGCTGCTCGGCCACCCGGAAGCTGCCCACCACGCCGTGCTCGACCCAGATGCCTTCGGTGGGCTCCACCTTCACGCCGTCGCTGGAGCTGTGGGGCCCGACGGTGGCGATGGGGGCGCCGTTGTCGCAGACCGCCCCGCGGAAGACCTCGATGGTCCGGTGGCTCTCGTTGCGGATGTTCAGGGTTTTGGCACCCAGGCCGCTGATCACGGTGACGCAGCCACCCGGGTGGGCGGAGTACGTCCGCTCGTTGATGTGGATCCGACCCTCCTCGAAGAACTCCCGACCCTCGTTGCCCCTGGTGAGACCGCCGTCGCCGGGCGCCTGAACGGGAGCGTCCGCGCGCTGGACGACCGGGACCGCCTTGGCCTGCGGCCCGGAGGCCGACACGGCGTAGGTGATGCCGGTGACGGCCAGGGCCGCGACGGCCGACGCGGCCATCGCGGTGGAGGGGGTCATCTTCATGCAAGTTCTCCTGCTTTCTGAGATCGACTTCGGCAGCCGGCCCGTGATCGAACGTACTGACGATCCCGACTGTCGTTCGGGGCACATCGGAGGACTGACGTTGAGGGGGGACGGGCTGCCAAGAGCAGCCACGCCCCCCGGGGGGATCGGATGATGCAGGGCGTCAAATCGTCAAAGAACTTATTGACAGATAATCGGCCACATTTTTTTGGAGGGTGAGGTCATCTGGCTCTTTCTCACCCTTTCGGCAGCGGGGGGGGTGCCCGGAACTGCCGCGTGATGGTGTGATTCGCCTCCGGGGGATGCGATGCCGTCTGGAGCCCCGGCCCGATTGGGGCGGACCGGGGTTCCCACGTGAAGCAGACGGCTCAGCGGTTGATGCCGTTTCCGCCACCGCGGTTGTTCTCGCCGCCGTGCTCCTCGCCGCCACGGCCGTGCTCCTCACCGCCGTGGTGGTGGCGCTTCTCCACCCGGAAGCTGGCCACCACGCCGTCCTCGACCTCGATGCCCTCGCTGTGGTGCACCTTCACACCGTCGCTGGAGCTGTGCGGGCCGACGGTGGCGACGGGAGCGCCGTTGTCGCAGACCGCCCCGCGGAAGACCTCGACGGTGCTGTGGCTGTCGTTGTGGATGTTCAGGCTCTTGGCGCCCAGGCCGCTGACCACAGTGATGCAGCCGCCCGAGTGGGCCGAGTAGGTCCGCTCGTTGATGTGGATCCGGCCCTCCTCTTCCCGTTCCCGACGAAAGCCGCGGCCCTCATTGCCCTTGACGGCGCCGCCGTCGGCGGGAGCGACCGCCTGCGTGACGGCCGGAGCCGCCTGCTGGACGACCGGAGCCGCCTGCTGAACGACCGGGGCCGCCTGCGCCACCGGGACCGCCTGGGCCGCCGGCCCGGAGGCCGACGCGACGTAGGTGATACCGGTGACGGCCAGGGCCGCGACGGCCGACGCGGCAACCGCGGTGGAGCGGGTCATCTTCATGGAGTTCTCCTGTTCTCTGTGGATCGGCTTTGGCAGCCGACGCGAGATTGAACGTACTAACCGCCCACATGACTGTCATTCCGGACGGATCGAAGGGCTGACCCCGGTGAACCCGAACGGGGTATCCGGAACGGCCGCACACCGCCCCTCGGGAACATCAAGTCACCTGAAAAACAAGAAGATTGACGGAGTTGGGTGCTTAAAGGAGATTATCTGATGTTTGTTCACTCCTTTGGCTGCAAGGACACCTCCCCCCCCCGGCGATGAGGCGAGTCGCCCCCCCGGGGGGAGAGCCCCTCCCCCGGCACCCGACGACGGGGCGGCCGAGGCGGGGAAGAAGCCGGGGGCACCCCCGCCTGCCGAGAGTGCGGGCACAGGTGAAAGCCCGGCGGCGGCGCTCGAAGCCCGGCAGGCCGTCGAGGACGAAGCCGGGGTCCCGATGACGGCGCCGCGCGCCCGCCCCGGGACGCCGCGGCCGGACGCCCGCCGTCCGGGTGCGCGACCGCACCGCTCGGGCGGCCGCCCGAGCGGCTCAGCGCACGGCCTGGCGGGCCCGTAGTCCGGGCGCCCCGCTCACGCGAGCGGCCCGGGCGGACGTCATGACGGCGAAGGGGTGGGGGACGGGCACGAAGCGCGCCCCGAGCTTTTTCCCGGCCCCGGCGCCCCGCACTAGTGCACCTCCCGCCCCGCCCCGCCTGGGCGGCCGCCCCGCGCACCGCCCCGGGGTGCCCTCCGAGCGCCCTAGTGCACTAGTGCGCTGTTGCCAAAAACCTCCCAGTTAAAGCTTGTTGAGCGCATTGCGTACGCCGTACATTCGGGGCATGGAGACGAACGCAGCGAACGACACCGACATCCTCATCTCCGGCGCCGGCATCGCCGGCCCCGTCCTCGCCCACTGGCTGCGCCAAGGCGGCTTCAACCCCCTCGTCGTCGAGCGCGCCCCCGCCCCGCGCCCGGGCGGGCAGACCGTGGACCTGCGCGGCGCCGGCCGCACCGTCATCGAGCGGATGGGGCTGATGGAGCGGGCCCGCGCGCTCTGCGTCGACCAACGCGGGCTCGCACTGGTCGACCGCAGGGGGCGGCTGACCGCGCGGATACCCGTCGAGCTGTTCGAGGGCGAGGGCATCGTCTCCGAGATCGAGATCCTGCGCGGCGACCTCGCCGACCTGCTGTACCGCACCACCGCCCACGAGGTCGAGTACCTCTTCGACGACACCGTCACCGCCCTGGCCGAGGACGCGAACGGCGTCACCGTCACCTTCGAGAAGGCGGCGCCGCGCCGCTTCGCCCTGGTCGTCGGCGCGGACGGGCTGCACTCGACGGTGCGCCGCCTCGCCTTCGGCGCCGGGGACGGGCACTACCGGCCGCTCGGCGGCTACAACGCCTGGTTCACCGTCAGGGACGAAATCGACCTGGACGGCTGGTTCCTGATGTACAACGCGCCCGGCGGCCTGGTCGCCGGCGCCCGACCGGGGCGGCTGCCCGGCGAGATCAAGGCCTCGCTCAGCTTCCGCTCCGCGCCGCTCGCCCTCGAGCGCCGCGACACCGCCGCCCAGCAGCGGCTGCTCGCCGAGCGGTTCGCGGGCGCCGGCTGGGAGGTGGACCGGCTGCTCGCCGGAATGGCCCGGGCCGACGACTTCTTCTTCGACTCCTACGGCCAGATCCACCTCGACCACTACACCCGCGGCCGCGTCGCGCTCGTCGGCGACGCCGGCTACTGCCCCAGCCCGCTGACGGGCCTGGGCACCAGCCTCGCCCTGGTCGGCGCCTACCTGCTGGCCGGTGAACTCGCCGCCGCCCGCGCCGCCGGCACCGGCCACCGTGCGGCGTTCGCCCGCTACGAGGAGCTGATGCGCCCGTACGTCACCCGCTCCCAGGAGCTGCCGCCCGGCGGCGTGAACGGCTACGCCCCCAACAGCGCGACGATGATCCGCCTGCGCGCCGCCTCCATGCGGATGATGGGCCGCTGGCCGATGCGCACCATCCTGGCCGCCCAGTTCGCCAAGGCCGGCGACATCGACCTGCCCGACTACGCCCTCGCCGCCGCCTGACGGCCCGGCAGCCGGGCACACGGGCCACCGCACGGGCCACCGCCCGTCAGCCGTCCTGCGGGTGTTGCCGTCCGCACCGGGGGGCGCCCACCACTTGAACCTCACCCGACGTCAGGAGGCATCGTTGCGGCATGACCTCCGAACAGACCTGGAAGGTCGGCCCCCTCGCCGAGGCGAGCGGGCTGACCGTGCGCACGCTGCACCACTGGGACCACATCGGCCTCCTCAGCCCCTCCCGCCGCACCCCCTCCGGGCACCGCGAGTACACCGAACAGGACGTCGTGCGCCTGTACCTCGTCCTGGCCCTGCGCCGCCTCGGACTCGGGCTGGAGACCATCGCCACCTGCCTGGACGCCGGCGTCGACCCGCTGCGCCTGGTCGGCGAACACCTCGTCGGCGTCGACGCCGCCCTGACGGCCATGACCGCGCTGCGCGACCGTCTCGCCCACATCCACGGCGAACTCGCCGCCGAGCGCACCCCCGACACCGCCGCCCTCATCCGCGTCCTGCAGGCCATGCGCGGCACCGGCGGCACCGGCGCCGAAGGCGCGCTGCGCCGCCACCTCGACGACGACCAGCTCGACGCCCTGCGCGACCACGCCGCCGCGCTGGGGCCCGCCGCGCACTACTACCTCGACATCGAGTGGCCGCAGCTCTACCGGCGCGCCGAGGCCCTGCGCCAGGCCGGCGCCGACCCGGCCGGGCCGGAGGTCCAGCGCGTCGTGCGGCGCATCGACGAACTCGGCGCCCTGTTCTCCGGCGGCGACCGCGCCCTGTCCGGCGCCGTGCGCGGCGCCTGGCGCAGCGACCCGGCCGCCCTGTCCGGCGACCCGCACGCCCCGGCCGGCCAGTGGCGCGAGCTCGCCGACTTCCTCGACCGCGCCCGCGGCGGCGCGGCGTGAGCGCGATGCCCCGCGGTGTGCGGCTGCGCGTCGCGGTGGTCTCCGTCCTGCCCGTCCTGTTCCCGGCCCTGCTGCTGCTCACCGTCGCGGCGATGCTCCACCTGGTGCCCTGGCCGGTGGTCCCCGCGGTGGCGGTGGCCCTGCTCGTCCAGGCCCTGGTCACCTACCTCCGCCCGGGCCGCCCCCGGCGCGACTGACGCCGCGTCCGGCGCGGCTGACGCAACCGGGACCTGCCCCCGAACCGAAACGGCCACCACCGCCGTGGCACCAGCCCATCCGGCCGCGCACCCCGGGCCTGCGGGCCCCGCGCTGCGGGGCGGGGCGGCGGCGATCTAGGGTGCTGGCATGATCTCCTCACCGATATCCGGCCCCCGCGACGCCCTGCAGGTGCTGATGGAGGGCAACGCGCGGTTCGTCGCGGGCTCCCCCGAGCACCCCAACCAGGACGCCGGGCGGCGGGCCGCGCTCGCTCCGGCGCAGCGGCCGTTCGCGGTGCTGTTCGGCTGCTCGGACTCGCGTCTGGCGGCCGAGATCATCTTCGACCGGGGCCTGGGCGACCTGTTCGTCGTCCGTACGGCGGGGCACGTGGCCGGGGCGGAGGTGCTGGGCAGCATCGAGTACGGGGTGAGCGTGCTGGAGTGCCCGCTGGTGGTCGTGCTCGGGCACGACTCGTGCGGGGCGGTGGGCGCGGCGCTGGACGCGCTGGAGCAGGGCCGCATGCCCGGCGGCTACGTGCGGGACGTGGTGGAGCGGGTGACGTCGAGCGTGGTGTCCGCCAGGGCGGCGGGCATCGGGGACCCGGACGCGATCGTGGACGAGCACATCCGCCAGAGCGTCGACCTGTTGCTGGAGCGCTCGCGGCTGCTGGCCGCGAAGGTCGCCGAGGGCACGGTGGGCGTGGTGGGCCTGTCCTACCGCCTGCGCGACGGCCAGGCCCGCACGGTCGCCGCCCGCGGCGACATCGGCTGAGCCGTCCCCGGAACGCCGGCTTCGGGTCCGGTCGAAGTCGTCGGATGAACCCCGGCGCCGCCGCGCGGGCGCCAACGTCGATGCCCGCCCGTGGCGGGGTCGGCCGGCTGCCCGGGAACGCCGTCACCCCGCCCCGCCCCGGGGTGGGGCGGGGCGGGGTGACGGGAAGGCGGGGCCGGGGGTCAGGCGCCGGTGTTCTCGGCGAGGGTGTGGGCGACGAGGGCGTTGGCGTGGCCGTGGCCGAGGCCGTGCTCGGTCTTGAGCCAGGCGACGAGTTCCATGTGCTTGGTGAGCGGCGAGGAGCGGATCAGGTCCTTCCACTCGGCGATGGGGCGGCCGTGCTTCTTCTCGATCGACGGAAAGTAGCTCGCGGGGCCCTTCACAGGTTCGGTCATGATCAGATGTTCCCATCGTTCTCGAGCGAGTTGATCTTCGCGGTCGCGGCGGTGAGCCACAGCAGGCCGAGCGCCGCGCCGGCGGTGAAGGCGGCGACGCCGCCCCCCGGGGAAGAGAACGCGCGGGTGACGTCGAAGCCGTCGCGGGCGAGGCCCTGCGCGGCGCCCCGGGCGAGGAACAGCGGGCCCGCGACGGTGGCGGCCGTCGCCGTCCGGGAGCGGGTGGCGGCAACGGCAGGGGCGGTGGGGGTCACGTCGTCGGGCCTTCCGTGAAGCGGTGCGCGGTGCGTTTCACGGGTTTGGACCGTGATCGCACCGCGCACTCATCGCTTCACTCGCGTGACCTGCGTCACACCGGCATCACTCCGGGATCACACCGCCGCGCGGCGCCTGCCCCGGCCGGCGCGGCGGCCGGCCGGCGGGGTGGGGTCGGCGGTCCAGGCGGCGACGGGGTTGCCGAGCCAGCGGGTGGAGCCGGGGACGTTCTCGCCGCGCATGACCAGGGAGGCCGGGCCGACGGTGGTGCCGTCGCCGAGGGCGGAGTTGAGCAGCACGATGGAGTGCGGCCCGGTGGTGGAGCCGGCGCCGAGGTGGACGGTGCCCAGGCGCATGACGCGGTCGTGGAAGAGGTGGGTCTGCAGGACGGTGCCGCGGTTCACGCTGGCGCCGGCCTCGACGGTGACGAGGTCGCTCTCGGGCAGCCAGTGGGTCTCGCACCACACGCCGCGCCCGATGCGCGCGCCGAGGCTGCGCAGCCACAGGTTCAGGTAGGGGGTGCCGGTGATGCTGGAGCCGCCGAAGGGCATGGCGAGTTCCTCGACGAAGGTGTCGTAGAGCTCGTTGCGCCACACGAAGGAGGACCACAGGGGGTGTTCGTCGGTGCGGAAGCGGCCGACGAGCAGCCACTTGGCGGCGGTGGTGAGCGCGCAGGCGAGGACGGCGGCGGCTGCGAGGACCAGTCCGCCGGCGGCAATGGCGACGGGCACGCCGTAGTCGTCGCGGATCTCCTGGAAGGCGACGAGGACGAAGTCGCCGAGGATCGCCGCGAGGATGATCGGCAGCAGGCGGCAGGTCTCGACGCCGGCGCGCGCCCACATCAGGCGCTTGGGCGGGTCGTAGGTGCGTGCCTCGCCGCCGGTGTCGGCGACGCGGGGCAGGGCGAAGGCGGGGCGCCCGAGCCAGGAGGAGCCCTCGGGGGCGTGGGCGGGGGTGTCGGAGAGGACGCCGACGAGGGAGTTGTCGGGCAGGTGGCGGCCGGGGCCGACGATGCCGGAGTTGCCGACGAAGGAGCGGCGCCCGACCCGGGAGGGGCCCAGGTGCAGCCAGCCGCGGCGGACCTCGTAGGGGGCGACGAGGGTGTCGTCGGCGAGGAAGGCGCCGTCGTCCACGCGCATGAGCCCGGGCAGGGACAGCACTGTGGAGGCCTCGACGCGCCGGCCGATCTTCGCTCCGAGCAGGCGCAGCCACAGCGGGGTGAAGAGGCTGGCGTAGAGGGGGAAGAGGGTGCGGCGGGCGGTGTCGGTGAGGCGGTGGACGGCCCAGGCGCAGAAGGCCACCTTGCCGTGGGCGGGGTGGTGGCCGGGGCGCAGCGGGAGGGAGAGGAGGCGTACGGCCAGCACTATGAGGGTGGCGTGGCAGAAGAGGGTGAGGACGGTGAGGGGGATGGTGAGGGGCAGGAGCTGGAGGATGGCCTGGCTGAGGGTGCGGTCGGTGTCGATCATCGGGTAGACGATCGTGAGGGCGGGCAGGGCGGCGGCGACGGGCAGGAGGCCGATGAGGGTCAGGCCGATGCCGTAGGCGAGGTTCCACGCGCGTGGGCGGGATGCCGGGGCGGGTTGCGAAGGCCAGTCGGCGGGTGTCTCGGGGGCGGGGCGGGCCGGGGAGCCGTGCCAGTGTTCGCGGGCGGGGACGGCGCCGGTGACGCAGGAGCCGGGGGCGATGTCGGCGCCGGTGCCGATGCGGGCGCCGGGCATGAGGGTGGAGCGGGTGGCGATGCGGGCGCCTTCGCCGACCTCGATGTGGCCGAGGTGGAGGATGTCGCCGTCGAGCCACCAGCCGGCGATGTCGACCTCGGGTTCGAGGACGGCGCCGGCGCCGAGGCGGGCGAGGCCGGTGACGGGGGGCAGGGTGTGCAGGTGGACGTCCTTGCCGATGCGGCAGCCGACGGCGCGCGCGTAGCGGGCGGCCCAGGGGGTGCCGGCGAGGGCGGCGACGCCGAAGAGGGCGACGGTGCGTTCGGCCAGCCACAGGCGCAGGTGGACGTGGCCGCCGCGCGGGTGGCTGCCGGGGCGGATGCCGGCGGTCAGGACGCGGGCGGCCGCGGCGGCGAGGAGGGTGCGGCCGGGGGCGCTGTAGAAGAGGAGGAGGCCGGCGAGGACGGGCCACCAGGAGGAGTGGGGGGCCCACGGGAGGTGGGCGCCGACGAGGTTGTCGAGGGCGACGAGGACGAGGACCCAGCGCAGGCCGGCGAGGGTGAACAGGCCGAACAGGGCGATGGTCTGCCACAGGCCGGCGCTGGCGGGGGTGCGGCGCACCCTGCGCTCGACGAGCGGCGCGTGGGCCGGGGCCGCGTGGGCCTCGGTCTGCGGCGGGACGAGGGAGTCCAGGTGCGCGGCCATCGCGCTCAGGCCGGGGTGGGCGTAGAGGTCGGCGACGGACACGCCGGGGTAGCGGGTGCGCAGTTCGGAGACGAGGCGGGCGGCGGTGAGGCTGGAGCCGCCGAGGGCGAAGAAGTCGTCGCCGGCGCCGGGGGCCATGCCGAGCAGGGCCTCCCAGCGGCCGGCGAGCCAGCCGGCGGTGCCTTCCAGGGGGCCGGCGGCGGTGTCCTGCTGGCCGGTGGTGGCCAGCGGCCAGGGCAGGGCGTTTCGGTCGACCTTGCCGGAGATGCGGGTGGGCAGGGAGTCGACGAGGGCGAGGACGGGGACGAGCGGGGCGGGCAGGCGTTCCAGCAGCAGTTGGCGGGCGGCGGCGAGGTCGGGCCGGGTGCCGGGCTGGGCGACGAGGTAGCCGACCAGCAGGTCGGCGCCGGCGGGGGTCTTGCGGACGGCGGCGGCCGCGGCGCGGATGTCGGGCAGGGCCTGGAGGGCGGCGTCGATCTCGCCGAGTTCGATGCGCCGGCCGCCGAGTTTGACCTGGTCGTCGGCGCGGCCGAGGAAGACCAGGCCTTCGGGGTCGTTGCGCACGAGGTCGCCGCTGCGGTAGACGCGCGGGGAGGCGAAGACGGGGTGGGGGCTGAACTTCTCGGCGTCCTTGGCGGGGTCGAGGTAGCGGGCGGTGCCGATGCCGCTGATGAGCAGTTCGCCGGTCTCGTACCAGGGCACGGGGTTGCCGGCCTGGTCGACGACGGCGATCTCCCAGCCGTCCAGGGGGGCGCCGATGCGCACCGGCTGTCCGGGCAGCATGCGGGCGGCGGTGGCGACGACGGTGGTCTCGGTGGGGCCGTAGGTGTTCCAGAACTCGCGGCCCGCGGTGGCCAGGCGCTCGACGAGTTCGGCGGGGCAGGCCTCGCCGCCGACGATGATCAGGCGCACCGCGTCCAGGCACTCCTGGGGCCACAGGGCGAGGAGGGTGGGGACGGTGGAGATGGCGGTGATGCGGCGTTCGACGAGCCAGGGGCCGAGGTCGGTGCCGGCCTTGACGAGGGAGCGGGGGGCGGGCACCAGGCAGGCGCCGTGGCGCCAGGCCAGCCACATCTCCTCGCAGGAGGCGTCGAAGGCGACGGACAGGCCGGCGAGGACGCGGTCGCCGGGGCCGAGGGGCTGCGGCCGGAGGAACAGGCGGGCCTCGGCGTCGACGAAGGCGGCGGCGCTGCGGTGGGTGACGGCGACGCCCTTGGGGCGGCCGGTGGTGCCGGAGGTGAAGATGATCCACGCGTCGTCGGCGGGCGAGGGCCAGGCGGGGCGGCCCGAGGGGCGGGCCTGGGGGCCGGCGGCCAGCTGCCGTCCGGCGCCGATGACGGCGCACACCTGGGCGTCGTTCCAGATCATGTCGGCGCGCTCGTCCGGGTCGTCGGCGTCCACCGGCACGTAGGCGGCGCCGCAGCGCAGGACGGCGAGGACGGCGACGTACAGGTCGGCGGTGCCGGAGGGGATGCGCACGCCGACGCGGTCGCCGCGGCCGATGCCGTGGCGGGCGAGGGCGCCGGCGAGGGCGTCGACCTCCTGGAGGAGGGTGCGGTAGTCGAGCACCTGGGTGCCGGTGTCCAGCGCGGGCGCGTGCGGGTGGGTGTCGGCGGTGGCGGCGATGATGTCGAGCAGGCTGCGCGGGTGGGCGGGCTGGGCCACCGGCCACGCGGCCGCGTACCCGGGGTGGGGGCGGTACAGCGTGCCCGGGCCGGCCGTGTCCTGACGTACGTCCATGTGGGGTGGTTCCTCGGCTCCGGTTTCCTGGGGCAGGTCTCTTGGCTCAGGTCTCTTGAGATCAGGTGCGGTGGCACCCGCGGGTGGGCGGGTGCGAACGCGGACGGGCGTCACTCGGGGTGACGCCCGTGGAAGCACCTTCTTTCACCATGACTCGGTCGGGAGTCCGGCGGATGCAGGGGAAGAGGGGTCAAAGGAAATTCTCATCATCAGTGCCGTGCGGGCCGACAGGGGAACGATTCGAATGTCATTTCGGTATTTTTGGGATGTTTTCGCTGGTGAAGGGTAGCGGCTGCGCAAGGGCCGCGCCGCGACGGGAGCGGCGGGAGTGATGAACGCCATGCGACCGCGACGCTACCGGTTGCGGCGGGAACCGCGCAGCCGAGGGGATGTGCGAACCACTCACCCGGTCAACACACAGTGATGATGACCTTGCCTCGGAGGTGTCCTTCGCAGACGCACCGGATCGCCCCGGGGACCCGGGCGAGAGGGAGGACGCGGCCGACGGCCGGGCGCAGCCGCCCCGCCCCGGCACGGGCGGCGCGGGCGGCGAGGGCGTGCGGGCCGGCGGCGCGGGGGCGGGCGGGCGCACACGCATTCGGCGTAGGAGCCGTCGGCGACGCCGTGGACCGCGTCACCCGGTGCGAAGGTGCTCACCCGTTCGTACCGCCTCCACCATCCGGGCGAGGTCGCTGCCGCGCACCGGCGTGCGGCGCGTGCGGCCCGCGGGCCCGTCGCACGGTGTACGGGGTGCCGGCGTACGGGGTGCCGGTGGCCGGGTGCCACGGGCCGGGGCCGGCGGAGGCGTCACGCTCCGGAAGCCGGGTGCGGGCGGGCCGCCCGTGCGGCTGCTGGCGTCGTCGTCCGTGAGCCTGGTCCCGGTACGCGGCGGCCGGGCACTGGAGCACCGGGGGCGTGCCGGACGCCGCCGGCCGACCGGAGCGTCCAGCCGGCCTGTCTCACGTCCCGGCTCCCGGCCGCGGCCGGCGCACCGGGAGGGCGGCGGCCGCACCGCCCACCTCAGCCCTCGGACTCCTGCCCCTGCGCGAAGGCGATGAGCTGCTCGGCGGACCACACGAGCCGGCCCGTGCGCAGGTCCTCCAGCACCGAGCCCAACCACGCCGCCTCCGCGCCGGTGACCGCGCGCAGGTACTCGGTCTCCAGCAGGACGATCCGCGGCAGGCCCATCCGCTCGCCCTGGACAAGGTCCGCCTCCAGGCCCTCCAGTGCCTTGGTCATTCGGGCGAGCCGCGCCTCAAGCGCCTCGACGATCTCCCGCGGCTCCAGCAGCAGCACGTGCGAGAGCGCCGCCGGGAACTCCGGGAACTCCGCCTTGGGCGCGGCGAGCATCTCCAGCAGCCAGGCGCGCGCGGTCGCGCGGCCTGCGCCGGTGAGCTCGTAGACGGTGCGCTCGGGGTAGAGCTGGTCGCGCCCGGTCTCGCGCACCGCGATCAGGCCCGCCTCCAGCAGGCGCTCGATCGTGCGGTAGAGGCTCGCCCGCTGGCCGACGTTGACGACCTGGTCCTTGCCCCACTGCTTGATCAGCCGCTGCACGCCGTACGGGTGCAGCGGCCGGTAGTGCAGCAGGGCGAGGACGGTGAGGGCGAGCGGTGAGCTGCGCGGTGCGGTGGTGGCCATGCGACCGATTTTACCCGCCGAACTATCCCCAGAAGAACTAGTTGCACTGAGACTAGTCAGCATTGCATGATGGATCCGCGCCGGACGGCCGAACGGAACGGACCGCCCGCACGCCCAACCCGCCTGGGAGGAACCCGAGATGAGCACCATCGCCACCACCGCCGAGCGCATCCACGCCGACCACACCACCGTCAAGCGCATGGGCCACTGGACCGAAGCCGGCGTCATCGAGGTCCGCGCCCGCAGCGGCGCCGTCGTCCTCGACCTGCGCTCGCCGCAGGTCCCCGGGGAAGTCGAGATCCGCCTCGGCCTGCACCGCGCGATGGTCAAGCTGCTCCTGCCCGAGGACGCGCCCGTCGACCACTGGGACCTGCACTGGAGCGGCAAGGGCAGGATCAAGGACGCCGCCGGCGCGGGCACGGGCGGCTCCCGCCGCATCCGCCTGACCGGCACCGCCGCCGACAGCGAGGTCCGCGTCCACCGCGGCGGCGTCGCGGTCCTGTCCGCGATGTGCTCCCGCGAGTACGTCCAGGACCTGCGCGCCGCCCACCGCGAGGGCCGCATGCCGATCGTCGACGACCCGGCCCGCGGGTGAGCGGCCCGCGCCGGACAACCACCGTGCCCCACAACCGCGCGGACGGCGGTCGAGCGGTTATCGCCCGACCGCCGTCCGCGCCCGTGCGACGCTGCCCCGCATGACCAGCCCCGCCGCCTCAGCCACCCCGTTCACCCCGGCGGTCCAGGCCTGGCACGCCGCCTTCGACGAGCCGTGCCGCCTGGACGACACCGCACGCAAGCGCATCCCCCATCTCCCCACCGCCGCCCACGATCCGGCCTTCGCCTGCCGCAACCTCGACACCCGGGCGCTCCTCGCCCGCATCGGCATCAACGACGGACACCCCGTCAGCGGCGGGCTGGAGATGAGCGACAGGACCAGCTGACCGCCCAGGACACCCGGTCGACCGGCTACCCGAACCGGCCGCGGCCTTCTTGGACTTCGGCGCGCAGTTGGCTGCGGGTACGCATCAGGATCCGGCCGAGCATGTTCCTGCCGGATCCGGTCCTGCCGCGGCCCCAGTAGTGGTCGGTGCTGGTGTCCTCGACGATCTCCTCGTCGCCGGTGGACAGCAAGATGCCGCGGATGTCCGCGTGCGCCCGGAACTTGGCCGCCACGGCACGGCGCATCACGTCGTCCTTGACCCGCTCCCAGTCCCGCCGCAGCGGCTTGGCCCGGTCACGGCCCAACTCGGCGGCGCGCAGCGGCGTGCGGGCCCGGCGGATGAGGTCGGCGTGGCGGGTGCCGGCGAACTTCTGGGCCTGGAAGTAGTGCTCCGAGGTCGGCCACACGTGCCCGTCGAGGTCCACGCCGTGCGCGGAGAAGTTGGAGAAGCAGCCGTAGGGGACTTCGTCGGCGCCGTAGAAGTAGATCGTCAATCCGAGCCTCGTGACGGTTGCGGGAACCCGCACGGTCCCAGGCGCCGGACGCACGCGCAACGGGTTTTGCCCGTCCCTGCCGTCGCCAGGTGGCGCACCGGCCGTGGAGCAGGAGGGGGACGGAAAAGAGATTGCGCGAGTTCCCATGCGCACTGCTACTCTCCTCCCGCAACCGTGACCGCACGTCAGGAGGTGACACCCGTGAACGCAGTACACACGTGGGTGCTCCCTCTCCCCGTCACGGCATAGGTCTTCGCCGGGAGCGCCGAAAACGACGCATCCCCAGAAGGTGATTCCTATGTCCTCTCTTCACTTCATTTCTGACGCCTCCTCCAACGGTGTCCGCGAGCGCGACTTCCTCCTCGGTGAGATCCCCGGCGTCCTCTGGTCGCCCGAAGCCGGCTCCCGGCACGCGCCGCTCGTCCTCATGGGCCACGGCGGCGGGCTGCACAAGAAGACGCCCGCCCAGGTCGACCGCGCCCGCCACCTCGTGACGACCTGCGGCTACACCGTCGTCGCCATCGACGCACCCGGGCACGGCGAGCGTCCGCGCACCGACGTCGACGACCAGGCCCGCGCCGACATGATCCAGGCGCGGCAGGACGGCGAGCCGCTCGGCCCGATCGTCGCCGCCTACGGCACCCACCTCGCCGAACTCGCCGTCCCGGAGTGGCAGGCCACGCTGGACGCGCTCCAGCAGCTGCCCGAGATCGGCACCGGGGCGCCGATCGGCTACGGCGGCGGCATCACGCTGGGCACCGCGATCGGCATTCCGCTGACGGCGGTCGAGCCGAGGATCAGGGCGGCGATCTTCGGCGGCGGGTTCATCCCCCACGAGGGCCTGCGGGCGGCGGCGCGGCAGGTCACCGTCCCGGTGGAGTTCCTGCTCCAGTGGGACGACGCGGAGGTCCCGCGCGAACTGGCCCTCGGGCTGTTCGACGCCTTCGGGTCGAAGGAGAAGACCCTGCACGCCAACCCCGGGGGCCACGGCGACGTCCCCGCCTTCGAGGACCCCGCCGTCTTCCTGCGCCGCCACCTCGGCGACGCGGCGTGATCCCCGGGCGCAGTGGCAAGTCGGCCCCGCCGACTTGCCACCGCGCCACTGCGATTCGCCGCCGCGCCGAGGACGTGTCGGCGCAGCCGCAACGGCCGCAGGACGCGGGCGAGTCCGAGGAGGGCGAGGCCTAGGGAGCGACAGCGCACGAGCGAGCGCGCCGGGTCCGCCGCCCGGACGCCGCACCGCGCACGCGCCGACCGGGCCCGCCGCCCGGCCGGCGCGTGCGTGTGCCGCTCCCCTACCGGCGGGCGGCGATGAAGTCCAGGAGGCGTTCGTTGACGAGTTCCGGGCGTTCCAGGTTGAGGCCGTGGCCGGCCTTCTCGACGATCTCGGGGCCGGGTGTCGCCGGCGGCGGCCGCGCCCGTACCGTGGTGGCAAGTTGGCCGCGTTCAATCAGGAGGGGTTATCGCGATGGACGCCCTTACGACCACCTGGCGCAAGAGCACGCACAGCGGCGGGTCCGACGCCTGCGTGGAGGTCGCCGACGGGCTTGGCGGGGTCCTGCCCGTGCGGGACTCCAAGGACCCCGGCGGGCCGGTGCTGCGTTTCCGCTCCCGCGCGTGGCGGGACTTCGTGACGGCCGTACGGGCCGGGGAGTTCGACGGCCCGGCATAACACCGCCGGACCGCGCAGGCCCCGGCCCACCGCACCGCCGTGCGGCCGGCCGGGGCCCGTCGGCCGGAGCATGTTGCCGGGGTCGTCCGGCCAGGCGCGGTGGTCGCCGGCCGCGGTCACGCTCACGGTCATGCCGGAGCGGGTGAGGCCCGGGCAAGGCACCCGGATGCCGTCTCCCACTGCCCGCAGCAGGCGGTTCGAGGAACACTGCCCCTACAGCGCCAGCACCATCCCTTCCTCCGCCACGATCACCTCGCCGCCGGGGAAGGCGGCTCGGGCCTGCGCCAGGGCGCGGGTGCGGTCGCTGCCCGGCCAGAAGTGGGTGAGCAGGAGGCGGCGGGCGCCGGCGCGGGCGGCGCAGGCGGCGGCCTGGACGGCGCTGAGGAGGTGGGGGTCGGCGGCGTCGCCGTTCAGGGTGGTGCCGGCGATGAACAGGTCGGCGCCGGCGGCGAGTTCGGCCAGGGCCGGGGACGGGCCGGCGTCGCCGCTGTAGGCGAGGGTGAGGCCGGGGGCGGTCAGGCGCACACCCGCGTGGGGGACGTGGTGGGGCAGGAGCGCGGCGTCCAGGCGCAGCGGCCCGATGTGCACGGTTTCGGTGGTCGGCAGGGGCTGGATGTCGAAGACTTCGTGGAGGTCCTCCGTCGGTTCCATGGCCTGGACGCGGGCGATGACGCCGGGCGGGCAGTGCAGGGGCAGGCGGGGGCCGGGGGCGGAAGCGAAGTAGCGGGCGCGGGCCAGGGCGCTGAGGTCGGCGCAGTGGTCCGGGTGTTCGTGGGTGATGACGACGGCGTCGAGCGGGTTCCCCAGGGCGGCCAGGCGGGGAAAGGTGGCGTAGCCGAGGTCGAGGGCGACGCGGTGGCCGTCGTGGTCGAGGAGGAAGCCGCTGGCGGCGCGCCCGGCTTCGGGCCAGGCTCCGCACGTGCCGAGGACGGTCAGTTGGCTCACGCATGTGATCATCGCACTCCCCTGCCCCGGGCGAGGGGGCGGGAGCGGGCCTCCGTGGAGGGGGCGGGTGTTCGGGGTGCTTCGCAGGGGGAGGACGTGGGCTGTCCGGTCGGCGGCCGGGCCGGGGCGCGGCCGGATGGGGGCCAACGGCCTTGGGTGTCGTAGGTGTTGGCCATAATCGGACGCACACGACACCGTGCCGCCGCGCGGCCCGAGGAAGGGCGGGGAGTGCTGATGGCCGAGCAGGTACGGAAGTTGACGGGGGCGCACGCGCACCACAGGAAGCTGAGCAGTCGCAACGGGACGGGCTTCGCGCTGACGGGGTTCAGCCGCAAGGACGCGGAGGGGAACTGCTTCGCCACGCGCTGGTTCACGCTGCTGGGCATCGGCGTCGTCCCGCTGGCCCGGCTGTACGTGCGCGAGGGCGAGACGACCACGGTGGACGGGCGCACCCCCGGCGGGCAGAGGACGACCACGACCACGACGCGGTACGCCTTCCTCGGGATCGGACGGCTGAAGGCGTGGGAGATCGTGCGGCACTACCTGTTCTGGCTGGTGACGATACCGGCGTCGGCGCTGCCGTCGTGGTGGCTGATCGTGCTGATGGACCACAGCAGCCGCCCGGGCGGGATCCCGCTGTTCCTGCTGTGGCTGGCGGGCGTGATCTCCATGCCGGTGATCATGCTGGTGGTCTTCGTCCTGCTGCTCCACATCTACCGCGCCAGGCTGGCCCCGGTGTACGAGGTGGAGTGGGTCAGCGGTCCGTGACGGGCCGCCAGGCCTCGCGCAGGAGGTCGGCGGCGGCGCCGGCCTGGGCCAGGCCGGCCCGGTAGGCGCCCGCCCAGGCGGTGCGGTCGGCGGGGCCGGTGGCGTCGAGGAGGCGGGCGGCGGCGGGGTCGGGGGTGAGGGTGAGCGCCCCGGCGGGGCCCTGGCCGGGGTGGCGGTGGGCGAGCGGGTCGACGACGACGAGGGTGCGGGCGCCGGCGGCGAGGTCGGCGTTGGTGCCGGCGCGCAGGGCGCCGTCCAGGTAGTGGCGGCCGTGGACGGTGACGGGCGGTTCGGTGCCGGGGAAGGCGCTGGAGGCGGCGACGGCGCGGGCCAGGGGGACGCCGCCGGCGGCGTCCCAGACGACGGGCTCGCCGCTCTCGGCGTCGACGGCGGGGATCAGCAGGGGGCGCCCGGGCCAGGTGTCGGCGGCGATCAGCGCGGCGCGGCGTTCGACGAGGGCGTGTTCGGCCTCGGGGTCGGCGGTGTCCAGCGCGATGCGGCCCACCTCGCGGCGGGCCTCGGCGGGCTCCAGGCCCTGGCCGAGGACGGCGAAGACGGCGCCGGTCACGGCGGGGTCGGGGCGTCGGGGCGGGCCTGCGGCGGCGGGGGTGGCGAGGCGGGCGGGGTCCTGTCCGGCCGTCAGGACGGCGGCGACGATGGCGCCGGCGGAGGTGCCCACCGTCAGGTCGGCCTCGGCGAGGTCGATGCCGGCGGCGCGCAGGCCGGCGGCCAGGCCTGCCGTCCAGGCGGTGCTCAGGTGCCCTCCGGGGCCGAGCACCAGGGCGCGGTCGGTCACGAGTGTGTCGTCGGTCCGCATGGCGGCTCCCCCCGTTGTTGAAACACCTGTTTCATATAATGGCACACCCTGGAGACGAGGACGACGAAGAACATGGGACGACCGGCCGACCCGAACCGGCGCGAACGCACCCTGGCGCTGGCCACCGACTACGTGCTCACCGAGGGACTGGCCGGGCTGAGCCTGCGTCCGCTGGCCGACGCGCTCGGCACCAGCCCGCGGATGCTGCTCTACGACTTCGGCAGCAAGCAGGAACTGGTGGCGGCGGTGCTCGCCGAGGCGCGCCGCCGGGGGGCCGCGCGCCTGGCACAGGGGCTGCCGGCGCTGCGGGGGGCGGGCGCCGAGGAGCGGCTGCGCGGGATCTGGGCGTGGCTGAGCGCGGAGGAACGGGCGCCGTTCGTCCGGCTGTTCTTCGAGGTGCACGCCGACGGGCTGGCCCACCCGGAGAACCACCCCGAGGCGCACCGGGCCGTCACCGACTGGTTCGCCACGCTGCGCGCCCACCTCGCCGACGTGTGCGCCGGCCCGCAGGACACCGTCACGCCCACCCTCGTCATGGCCGTCCTTCGGGGTCTGCTGTTCGACCTCACCCTCACCGGCGACCGTGAGCGCACCACTTTGGCCGTGGAGCGTTTCGCCGCCCTCCTGCAGCAGGCATGACGGCGGCGGGCCCGCGCGGTCCTCACGGATCGCACGGGCCCGCCGCCGGGGGGCGCCGCGTCAGGTGCGGGCGCCTGCGGCGCGGGTGCGCCGGGAGACGGAGTCGAGGACGACGGCGGCGAGCAGGACGGCGCCGGTGATCATGTACTGGATGGCCTGGGCGGCGTGGACCATGTCCAGTCCGGTGGTGATGGACTGGATGACCAGGATGCCCAGCAGCGCCGACCAGGTCTTGCCGCGTCCGCCGAAGAGGCTGGTGCCGCCGATGACGGCGGCGGCGATCGCGCTCATCAGGACGTTGCCGCCGCCGAGCTGCTTGTCGGCGGAGCCCTGCTGGGAGGCGATGAACAGGCCGCCGAGGCCGGCGAGGGTGGCGGAGGTCATGTAGACGGAGATCCGCACCCAGGCGACGTTGATGCCCGCGCGGCGGGCGGCCTCGACGCCGCCGCCGACCGCGAAGACCTGGCGGCCGTAGGCGGTGCGGCGCAGGACGAAGTCGGTGGCGACGACGACGCCGAGCAGGACGACGAGCGGCAGGGGCAGGCCGCGGTCCTGGTTGAGGGCGTAGGCCAGCGGCAGGGCGAGGACCGCCAGGACGCCGGTGCGCAGCGCGATGTCGGTGGTGGGGCGGGCGGTGAGGCCGAGTGCGCGCCGGCGCTGGGCGGTGCGCAGCTGGGCGGCGAGGTAGAGGGCGGGGGCGAGGATCGCCAGGGCCCAGGCGTAGGCGACGTCGCCGTCGCCGAGGAAGTGGGTGTCGAGGGTGGCGATGAGGCCGTCGTGGCGGTTGTTGACGGTGCCGAGGTCGCCGAGGACGTAGTCCTGCAGGCCGCTCCAGGCGAGCATGCCGGCGAGGGTGACGACGAAGGCGGGGACGCCGATGCGGGCGAAGAAGAAGCCGTGCAGGGCGCCGATGGCGCAGGCGGCGGCGAGGGCGAGGAGGACGGCGAGCCATTCGTCGAGGCCTTCGCGCACGGCGAGGGCGGAGGCGATGGCGGCGCAGACGCCGGCGACGGAGCCGAGGGAGAGGTCGATCTCGCCGAGGAGGAGGACGAAGACGACGCCCACCGCGATGAGGCCGGGGCCGGCGATGTACTTGGTGATGTTGGTGAGGTTGTCGGCCTGGAGGAAGTGGCCGGTGGCGGACTGGAAGATGACGGCGATGAGGATGAGGCCGAGGACGACGGGGGTGGAGCCGAGTTCGCCGCTGGTGAGGCGGCGGCGGGCCTCGTCGAGGTAGCCGCCGAGGCCGGCGGTGCGCTGGAGCAGGCGCGGGTCGGCGGCGGGGGCCTTCGGCGCGGGGGCGTCGGTGGGGGCGGGGGTCGGGGCGGGGGTGGTCATGCGGCGTCCTCCTGCGGGGCTCGGCGGGCCTGGCGTCGGGTGACCGCGTTGTCGGTGGCGCCGGTGATGGCGGAGATGATCTGTTCCTGGGTGGTGTCGGCGACGGTGAAGACGCCGTTGTTGCGGCCCAGGCGCAGGACGGCGACGGTGTCGGCGACCGCTCGGACGTCGGCCATGTTGTGGCTGATGAGGATGACGCCGAGGCCGCGTTCGCGCAGGCGCTCGACGAGGTCGAGGACCTGGGCGGTCTGTTCGACGCCGAGGGCGGCGGTCGGCTCGTCGAGGATGACGACGGCGGGCTCGCCGACCAGGGCGCGGGCGATGGCGACGACCTGGCGCTGGCCGCCGGAGAGGGCGGCGATGGGGATGCGCACGTCGGGGATGCGGATGGACAGGGTGTCCAGGAGCTCGCGGGCGTGCTGTTCCATGGCGACCTCGTCGAGCAGGCCGTGGCGGCGCTTCTCGCGGCCGAGGAAGAGGTTGGCGACGACGTCGAGGTTGTCGCACAGGGCGAGGTCCTGGTACACGGTGGCGATGCCGAGGGCCTGGGCGTCCTGGGGACGGGTCAGGCGCACCGCCTCGCCGCGCCAGGTGATGGCGCCCTCGTCGACGGGGTGGACCCCGGCGATGGTCTTGACGAGGGTGGACTTGCCTGCGCCGTTGTCGCCGACGAGGGCGACGACCTCGCCGGCGTGGACGTCGAGGTCGACGTCGGTAAGGACCTGGACGGCTCCGAAGCGCTTGGAGACCGCGCGCAGTTGGAGGACGGGTGCGCCTGTCACGTGAACCTTCTCGTGTGGTGGGGTGCTTGAGGCGGGACGCAGGCCCGCGGGCCTGGTGCGGGCGCTGCTACTGGAGGCCGGCGGCGGCGCAGGCGGCGGCGTAGTCGGCGGTGCAGATGTCGGCGGCCTTGTAGAGGCCGTCGGCGATGACGGTGTCCTTGATGTTGGCCTTGGTGACGACCTTGGCGTCCAGGAGCTTGGCGGGGATGGCCTTGTCGGTGGCGCTGTCGACGGTGGCGGTGGCGACGGTCTTGACGTCCGTGCCCTTGAGGAGGTCGACGGCGAGTTCGGCGGCGGAGTCCGCGAGGGGGCGGTAGGCCTTGTAGATGGTGTAGGCCTGGTCGCCGTTGACGATGCGCTGGATGGCGTCGAGGCCGGCGTCCTGGCCGCCGACGGGGACCTTGATGCCGGCGCCCTGGAGCTGGGTGATGATGGCGCCGGCCATGCCGTCGTTGGCGGAGTAGACGGCCTGGAAGCCGTCCTTGCCGAGCTGGCTGACGGCGGCGCCGACCTTCTGGGAGGCGACGGTGGGCTTCCACTCGCCGGACTGCTCGTAGACGACCTTCTTGACCTTGGTGTCGAGGACCTTGTGGGCGCCGGACTTGAACTGGGCGGCGTTGGGGTCGGCCTCGTCGCCGTTGATCATGACGATGTTGGCGTTGGAGGCCTGCGGGCCGAGGGCGT
Organism: Kitasatospora sp. NPDC001660; assembly: GCF_053596725.1. Lineage (NCBI taxonomy): Bacteria > Bacillati > Actinomycetota > Actinomycetes > Kitasatosporales > Streptomycetaceae > Kitasatospora > Kitasatospora sp. NPDC001660. The sequence continues at coordinate 68,796 of NZ_JBSFGU010000024.1, forward strand.
CGACCAGGGCCTGGCCCTGGAGTTCGCCGACCTTCTCGTTGTCGAAGGAGGCGTAGGCGGCGACCGGGCCGGTGGCCAGGCGGTCGTAGGCGACGACCTTGACGCCCTTGGCGGCGGCGTCCTGCACCCAGCTCTGGGTGGACTTGGCGTCGTAGGCGTCCAGGATGATCACCTTGACGCCCTGGGCGATCAGGGTGTCGAACTGCTGCTTCTGCTTGGCGGCGCTGCCTTCGGCGTTGTTGTAGAGCACCTTGCAGTCCCCACACAGGGACTTGACCTTGGCCTCGATGAAGGGGCGGTCGAAGGACTCGTAGCGCGTGGAGGAGGCGTTCTCCGGCAGCAGCAGGCCGATGGAGGTGCTGTCGCCGGAGGCGGCGGAGTCCTTCTTGTCGCCGCCGGCCTTGCCGCACGCGGCCATGGACAGGGCCATCGCGACAGCGGTGGTGGCGATGAGGGCGCGACGCGTCATTGCGTTCATGGGTGGGGTGCCTCTCGTGGACGTCGCCGCAGCGCAGCGGCGGAGTGTGGGGAGTTAAACCTGCCCACACGTATGACGTCAATAAGTAAATCCATGCTCCGGGGAATCCGCCATCATTCGTTATCTTCATGAACGCTTGCCCGAGATCGAAACCTGGAGGAAACTCCAAAGGCCAGGTCAGGGCGGGGGGTGTTGCGGCGGGGTCAACAGCCTGATACATCTGACGAAGTGTCAGGTTCTGGTCAGCATGTCCAGGTCACAGGGGCGCCGGAGGCGGTGCGGGCCGTCCGCCGCCGGGTGGGGCGGGCCGTCGGGGCCGGGCGGTGAAGCGGCGGGTGCGGGCGGCGCGCGGTTCGGGGCCGGCCTCGCAGCGGGTGGACGGGTGGATCACGTCGGTCGGCTCGCGCGTCAGCGGGTGGGCGCAGCACCGCTCCGGGCGGTACTTGCACGCGCGGCCGGCGCGGGGGCGGGGGTCGCCGCCCGGCCGTGAGCGCGCAGGCGGGTGCCCGCTGTCCCCCCGTGACAGCGGGCACCCCGGCTTTCGTGCGACTGGCCGTCAGGGACGGTCGAGGGTGATCGAGTTGATCGGCCCGAGGTCGTACCAGACGCCCTTCTGGGCGGCGATGTCGTAGACGCAGTCGGCGCCGCCCGAGCCGCGGCACAGGTGGGAGTGGGCGCCGCCGCTCTGGTTGTTGAGGACCCAGTGGTTGCCGTTCTGGCCGCTGAGGTTGTGGGCGCCGTAGCTCCAGAACACGTCGCTGGGGGCGGAGGCGGGGTTCTGGTCCTGCGGGTAGATGCAGACGGCGCCCGACGGGCAGCCGGCCCAGGAGCCGTCGGCGGCGCCGGCGCTGCCGGTGGCGAGGGCGGTCAGGGCGGCGGCCGCCAGGGCGAGTGCGGCGGCGGCGTGGGTGATCCTGCGCATGAGGTGGTTCTCCCTTGCTGGTGGTTCGCTGGTGTGGCCAGTGGTCAGCAGCGTAGGGAGGCGGGCGCGGCGGCGGTCCCTGACAGGTGACAGGGGTGCGCCGCCGGCCCGTTCGCCGTCACAGCCTGGTGGCGGAGAAGGTGTCGCACTGGGTCATGTCGCCGCTGCGGTAGCCGGTGGTGAACCAGGTCTTGCGCTGGTCGGAGGAGCCGTGGGTCCAGCTCTCGGGGTTGACCTTGCCGGTGGCCTGCTGCTGGATGCGGTCGTCGCCGACGGCCGCGGCGGCGTCCAGGCCCTGGGCGATGTCCTGGTCGGTGATCGAGGTGATCAGCGGGCGCCCGGTGGAGGGCTGCTTGGTGGTGGTGGCGTAGTGCGCCCACACCCCGGCGTAGCAGTCGGCCTGGAGCTCCAGGCGCACGGAGGCGCTGGTGGCGCCCTGGCGGTCGCCGCCGACCTTCTGCATGGCGCCGGTGAGGGTCTGGATGTGGTGGCCGTACTCGTGGGCGGCGACGTAGGACTCGGCGAACGGGCCGCCCTTGGCGCCGAAGCGGGCGGACAGTTCGTCGAAGAAGCCGAGGTCGAAGTAGGCCTTCTGGTCGCCGGGGCAGTAGAACGGGCCCACGGCGGAGGTCGCGGGGCCGCAGGCGGTGCTGACGCGGCCGGTGAACAGCACCGTCTGCGCGCTCTTATAGGCGGTGGCGTGCTTGGGCAGTTCGGTGCGCCAGAAGTCCTGCAGGCTGTTGGTGACGGCGACGATGCGGCAGTCCTGGCGCTTGTTGGCGTCCGCGCCGCTCTTGCAGGCCTGCTGGACCTCGCCGGCGGTGCGGGTGCCGGCGGAGGAGGCGCCGGCGCCGGCGGAGGACAGGCCCAGCAGCTGGGGGTCGACGCCCAGCAGGACGGCGAACAGCACGGCGACCAGGCCCACCGCCCCGCCGCCGATGGCGACCTTCCCGCCCGGCAGGCCGCGCCGGTCGTCGACCTGTGAGGTGTCGAGATCGCCCTGGTCGTCGAACTGCATGCCTGTGCCCGCTTCTGTCTCGTCGTCGTACGTGTGTGCCGGTCGGCCGGCCGCACCAGCCTACGGGCAGCGAACGGCCCCGCCCGGCAGCGCCCTCGCACGGGCGCCGGGGCCGCGGGCGGGCTCGCGCGTGCGCGGGTCGGCGAACCGGCGCAGCACGAGGTTGGTTCGGCCCGTGGGAGGGGCAGGGGTCGACGGCGGCGGCGCGCCGGGACCCGGGGTGGCGGCCGCTGTGCCCGTCGGCGTGGGCGGCGCTGGAGGCGGGGGCGCTGTAGGGGCCCGCCCCCGGCCCGGTGCGGGCAGGGGGCGGGCCGGGGTTCACGCCGCCGGTGCCGGGGCGGGGGCTGGGGCGTAGCCGGCCGGGCGGGTGGTGAAGGTGCCGCGGCCCTGGGTGCGCGAGCGCAGGCGGCTCGCGTAGCCGAACAGCTCGGCCAGCGGCACGAGTGCCGTCACCTGGGCGGTGCTGCGGGTGGTGCCGGGGGCCGTGCCGGTGGAGCGGACGTGGCCGCGGCGGGCGGCGAGGTCGCCGATCACGGTGCCCAGCGCGTCCTCGGGCACGCTGACCGTCACCTGGGCGACGGGTTCCAGGAGTCGGAGGTGCCCGGCGCGCAGGGCCTCGCGCAGGGCGCCCCGGGCGGCGGTGCGGAAGGCGAGCTCGGAGGAGTCCTTGGGGTGGGTGGCGCCGTCGGTGAGGGTGACGCGCACGCCGGTGACGGGGTGGCCGCCGAGCGGGCCCTCGGTGAGGGCGTCGCGGCAGCCGGCCTCGACGGCCTGCACGTACTCGCGCGGGACCCGTCCGCCGGTGACGGTGGACGTGAACACGAACTCCTCCTCACAGGTGTCCTCCAGGGGCTGGACGTCGAGCACCAGGTGCGCGAACTGTCCGGCGCCGCCGTCCTGTTTGACGTGCCGGTGGACGAATCCGCGCACGCCGGCGACCAGGCGTTCGCGGTGGGCGACGCGCGGTGGGCCCACCGTCGTCTCGATGCCGTGCTCGCGGCGGATCTTCTCCACGGCGACCTCCAGGTGCAGCTCCCCCAGCCCGGACAGGGTGCGCTGCCCGGTCTCGGGGTCGGTGCGCACCCGCAGCGACGGGTCCTCCTCGGCGAGGCGGGCCAGCGCGGTGGCGAGCTTGTCGGTGTCGGCGGCGCGGCGGGCCTCGACGGCGACGGTGACGACCGCGTCGGCGCCGCAGGGGGCCTCCAGCACGATGGGCGCCGTGGGCGCGCACAGGGTGGCGCCGGTGCGGGCGGCCTTGAGGCCGATCACGGCGACGATGTCCCCGGCGAGGGCGCGTTCGGTCTCGGTGCGGCGGTCGGCCTGGACGCGCAGGATGCGCGCGACGCGTTCCAGGCGGCCGGTGGCGGTGTCCAGCACGAGGTCTCCCTTCTCCAGTCGTCCGGCGTACACCCGCAGGTAGGTCAGGCGTCCGGTGGGGGCGGCGCTCACCTTGAACGCCAGGGCGGTGAACGGCTGTTCGGGGTCGGCGGCGCGTTCCTGGACGGTGTCGTCGCCGGGCCCCGTGGTGCCGCGCACGGCGGGCAGGTCCAGCGGGGAGGGCAGGTAGGCGCAGGCGGCGTCCAGAAGCGGTTCGATGCCGCGGTTGCGGTAGGCGGAGCCGCACAGCACCACCACCGCCTCGCCGCTGCGGGTCAGGTCCCGCAGGGCGGCCTCGAGGGTGGCGGCGCTCAGGGCGCCGTCGGCGCAGAACTCCTCCAGGGCGCCGGGGTGCAGCGCGGCCACCTCCTCCTCCAGGCTGCGCCGGCGGGCGGCGGCCTCGGCGGCGAGGTGCTCGGGTACGGGGCCCTCGCGCATGCCGTCCTGGGTCTGGCTCCAGGTGAGGGCGCGCAGGTGCAGCAGGTCGACGACGCCGGTGAACGCCTCCTCGGCGCCGATCGGCAGCTGCACGGCCAGCGGGTGCGGGTGCAGGCGCTCGCGGACGGAGGCGATCGCGGTGTCCAGGTCGGCGCCGGCGCGGTCCAGCTTGTTGACGAAGGCGATCCTGGGCACGCCGTGGCGCTCGGCCTGGCGCCACACCGACTCGCTCTGCGGCTCGACGCCGGCGACCGCGTCGAACACCGCGACCGCGCCGTCCAGGACGCGCAGCGAGCGCTCGACCTCGTCGGCGAAGTCGACGTGGCCGGGGGTGTCGATGAGGTTGATCCGGTACCCGGCCCAGGCGCAGCTGACGGCGGCGGCGAAGATGGTGATGCCGCGGTCGCGCTCCTGGGGGTCGAAGTCGGTGACGGTGGTGCCGTCGTGGACCTCGCCGCGCTTGTGGGTGGCGCCGGTGAGGTAGAGGATCCGTTCGGTGACGGTGGTCTTGCCCGCGTCGACGTGGGCGAGGATGCCGAGGTTGCGGACGGCGGAGATGGTGCTGGTCTCGGTGCGCATGGCCCGGGTGCCTTTCGGAGGTGGTCCGTGCAGGGTGGTGGGCGCGCGATTCACGAGTTTTCGTGACGGTTCGTCGGACAGGGCAGTGCGGGCTGGTCTCGGCCGCTCGCGTTGCCGGTCTCAGGCGGAGGTCACACTCGTCTGCCGGTGCCGGCCGCGCAGCGGGCACCGGAAGGACGGGGACACCAGGATCACCTCGTAGCGGGACGCGGGAGAGGCGGGAGAGGGGGCGAGGACGGCACGCTGCGCGACCATGGCCATTCCCCTCCCTCACTGCTGTCTCGGCGTCACGGACGTGACTGCCCGGCGAGTCTAGGGAAAGCGGGCGGCACGGCGCACCGGGATTTTCCGCACCCGGGTGCGGGGCAGGACTTGACATACGCATGGACGCCGCCCCCATGTCCGGATCCTGCCGGCCCCCGCCCCACCCGGCGAAGGGAATTCGGGCATACGGCAGCCCTACGAAACACCCGTACGCGCGGCGAACTCACGCACGCCCGGTACCGTCACCGGCGCGTACAGGAGTCGGCCGTGAGCGCCCGCAGTGCCGGACGGCACACCTCCTCCGGCGCCACCTGCCCGGCGAACCGGAGCGAGGCGAACGTGCGGCGGTGGTCCCCGAGGCGGTGCCACATGCGAGCACAGTCCGTGCCGTACCGGGCGCGGCGCGCGTTCGCGGGCGGCAGCACCGAGGCGCTGCCGTTCCGCTGAGGGCCCGCAGCCGGCGAAGCGGCCCCCGCCCGGCGGGGCCGGGCGGGATCGCGCGAGCGCCGGATTCCCGAAGTGCCGTGTGGCGCAGGGTGCTTACGGGAGGAGGATGCGGCCGGTGTTCGCACGTTCCTCCAGGAGGCGGTGGGCGGCGGCCGCGTCCGCGAGGGGGAGTTCGGCGTGGACGGCTGCGGCGGCCGGCCGGTCAGCCGCCCGTGCGGACGGGCCTCGGGGCGTCCGGCTGCGGGGCATCGGGCTGTGGGGCGCGGGCGGGGCTGCGGGGGCGGCCGAGGAGGACGCCGGCCAGGACCAGCACCAGTCCGGCCCCCTGGCGCATCCCCAGGTGCTCCCCCGCCACCGCCGTGCCCAGCAGTACCCCGGCGAGCGGGTTGAGCAGTCCGAGCAGCCCGACGGTGCCGGCCGGCAGGTGGCGCAGGCCCGCGAACCACAGCGCGAACGCGAGCGCGGTGGCCACCAGCGTCACGTATCCGAAGGCGAGCAGCACGCGGGTGTCCATGGCGGGCGGCGCGCCTTCGGCGGCGGCGGCCAGCGGCAGCAGGAGCAGGCCGCCGGCGGTCAGCTGCCAGGAGGTGGCGGCCAGCGGGTCGGCGCCCTCGCGCCAGCGTGCGGCCAGGACGTAGCCGACGGAGGAGACCAGCATGGCCGCGCCCGAGGCCGCCAGCCCGCCTGCGCTCACGCTCCCGCCGGAGCCGAGCAGCATCAGCGCGACCCCGCCCAGCCCCACGAGTGCGCCCGCCAGGTGGGCGCGCCGGGGGTGCTGTCCGGCCAGGGCCCACGCGGTGAGCAGCATGGCCAGCGGGGAGGCGGCCATGACGGTGGCGGCGACGCTGGTGGGCAGCTGCTGGGAGGCGAGGTAGAGCAGGACGAAGAAGACGGCGGTGTTGAGGGTGCCGAGCAGGGCCGAGCGCCACCACCAGGGGCCGTGGGGGCGGCGGCGGGCGAGTGCGAGCAGGAGCAGGCCCGCGGGCAGGGCGCGCAGGGCGGCTCCCCACAGGGGCTGGCCGGCGGGCAGCCAGGCGCGGGTGACGTAGTAGTTGGCGCCCCAGGCGAGGGGGGCGAGGGCGGTCAGGAGCACCCACCGCAGATTGGCTTCCATGGAAGACAATATAGCTTCCCGGGAAGCTATCGGGGTAGGGTGGGGGCATGGAGCAGCACCGGAGCACACCCGCCGGCCACCGGCCCGACCACGTCGCGCTGATCCAGGCCGAGTGGCGCCGCCAGCGCCCCGACCTGGACGTCTCCCCGCAGGCCGTGATCGGACGCCTGCACCGCCTGGCCGCCCGCCTCACCGACGAGCTGGGCCTGGTCTACGCGCGCTACGGCCTGGGCGAGGGCGAGTTCGACGTGCTGGCGGCGCTGCGCCGCGCCGGCGCCCCGTACGAGCGGGCGCCCGGGGAGCTGGCCGCGCACACCATGGTCACCACCGGGGCGATGACCAAGCGGATCGACCGCCTGGAGCGGGCCGGGCTGGTCACCCGCCGCCAGGCCGAGGACGACCGGCGCGGGCGCGTCGTCGCGCTCACCGGCGCGGGCCTGCGCCTGATCGACGAGGCGTTCACCGCCCACATGCGCAACGAGCACCGCCTGCTGTCGCTGCTCACCGGCGAGGAGGCCGCCGCGCTGGAGGGGCTGCTGACCGTCTGGCAGCACCGCCTGGAGGCGGGCCCGGACGCCGGACGCTGACCGGCGGCCGCCCGCGGGACGCCGCCGCCCGCGGGACGCACAATGTGACGCATGACCAGCACCCCGCAGCCGCCCGCCGACCCGCCCTCCCCCTCCCCCGCCGTGCAGGAGAGCCCGGCGGCGCGGGCGGACCGGCGGCTGATCGAGCTGCTGCAGGAGCTGCGGGTGCTGCAGACCGGCGTGCAGATCGTGTTCGCGTTCCTGCTCGGGGTCGCCTTCACCCCGCGTTTCGCCGCGCTCAACGACGCCCAGCAGGACGTCTACATCACCACCCTGCTGCTGGCGGTCCTGGCCTCCGCCGTGTTCGCGACCCCGGTGGCGCTGCACCGCGGGCTGTTCCACCACCCGGGCAAGGAACGGATCGTCAAGGTCTCGGTGCGCATCGCCCAACTCGGCCTGGTGCTGCTCGCCTCGGCGCTGAGCGGCGCGGTGCTGCTGGTCCTGGACGTCATCCTCGGCACGCCCTTGGCCGTGGCCCTCACCGCCGTCGTCGCCCTGGTCTTCGCCGGCCTGTGGTTCGTCCTGCCGTGGGCGGTGGGGCGCCCGCTGCGGGAGGACGCCGGGGAGGCCGGGACAACGATGACCAAGACGTGACTGTGACACCGGAGCCCGGCCCGGCGCCGCGCCGTCTTCGGGGCCGGCGGATCAGGCCGGGCGGGGGGCGGCGGCCAGGAGGGCGTCGAGCAGGCCCGGGAAGCGGGCGTCGAGGTCGGTGCGGCGCAGGCTGACGAAGCGGTTGCGCCCGGCGACGCGGGTGGTGGTGACGCCCGCCTCGCGCAGCACGCGCATGTGGTGGGAGACGGTCGACTTGTGCAGGTGCTCCAGGCCCAGGCCGCGCGGGTCGCAGGAGTGCTCGGCGCCGTCGGCGTAGCCGAGGAGCAGGTGCATGCGGACGGGGTCGCCGAGGGCGGCCAGGACCGTGACGAGGTCGAGGTCGGCGGTGGCGGGCTGGGGCAGCCGCTCGTCTTCGGTCGGCACGGTCGGTCCTCGTCGGGCGTGGCGTTCGGGCATTGGTTTGACAATCATCCACCAATCCATAGTGTTTGACGAGCGTCAAACTGTTGCGTGTTCGTCCAACAATCGGGGGGTTCCCGTCCCATGCCCGTGCGTCTGCTCCTGCTCGCCCTCGGCACCTTCGCCGTGGGCACCGACTCGATGGTCGTCGCCGGCATCCTCGGCCCGGTCGCCGCGGACCTGGGGGTGTCCGTGCCGGCCGCGGGCCAGCTGGTCACCGTCTTCGCGCTCGGCTACGCGCTGCTGGCGCCGGTGCTGGCGGCGCTGACCGCCCGCTGGCCGCGCCGGCGGCTGCTGCTGACGGCGCTCGCGGTGTTCACCGCGGCCAACGCGCTCAGCGCGCTCGCGCCCTCCTTCGGCCCGCTGCTGGCCACCCGGGTGCTCGCGGCGGCCGGGGCGGCGCTGTACACGCCGACCGCCAACGCGGCGGCCACCGCCCTGGTGGCCCCCGGGCGGCGCGGGCGGGCGCTGGCCACCGTGCTGGGCGGGATGACGGCGGCCACCGCGCTCGGCGTGCCGCTGGGCACCTGGGTGGGGCGCGCCGACTGGCGGATGACGATGTGGCTGGTCACCGCGCTGGGCCTGGCGGCGCTGGCGGGACTCGCCCTGCTGCTGCGCGACCTGCCCGCGCCCGCCGCGGCCCCGGGCCTTCGGGCGCGCCTGGCACCGCTGGGGCGGCCGAGGGTGCTGGGGGCGGCGGCCACCACGCTCGCGTTCTTCCTCGCCTTCCAGAGCGTCTACATCTACCTGGCCACCGCCGTCGCCGGCGCCACCGGGGGCGACGCGAACCGGCTGAGCGCCGTCCTGGCGGCCGGCGGCGTCGCGTCGGTCGCGGGCAGCTGGCTGGGCGGGCGCCTGGTGGACCGGATGGGGGTGCGCCGGGTGCTGCCGGCCGGCTCGGCGCTGGCCGCGCTCGCGTTCGCCGCGCTGCCGTGGCTGGGGCGCAGCATGCCGGGGGCGCTGGTGTACGCGGTGGTGGCGTCGCTGGCGGGGTGGGCGGTGTCGGTGGCGCTGGCGCACCGTCTGGCGTCGGTCGACCCGGCGAACGCGCCGGTGCTGCTCTCCCTGAACTCCAGCGCGCTGTACCTGGGGACGGCGGCCGGCGGGGTGGCGGGCAGTGCGGCGATCGCGGTGCTGGGCGGGCGGTGGTTCCCGCTGGCGGCGGCGGTGCTGGCGCTGGTGGCCGCGGCGACGGCGGCGGCCACCACGCGCCCGCGGCGTGCGCCGCGCCCGGCGGCGGGGGCGGGGGCGGGGGCGACGATGCGCCGGGCCCCCGCCCCGGTGCGGCGGTGAGGGGTCAGCCGCGGGCGGAGCCGAGGTCGCGGTCGGTCTCGGCGCCCTTGAGCAGCAGGGTGGTCTCCTCGATGCGCTTGAAGCGCCCGCAGGGGCCGAACTCGCCGAACAGGTAGACCTCCATGCTGACCTCGGTGCCGTCGGTCTTGACGACGTGGACGGTGTGGCGGTCGGCGGTGCGCGTGCCGTCGGTCAGTTCCTCGTGGACGTCGATGCGCCCGGAGGCGACGACGGCGCGCAGGTGGCCGATGTGCTCCATGAAGCCGGCCCGGTCGGCCCAGCTGCCGTCGGTGCGCTGGCGGTAGTCGGGGGTGAAGTGCCGCTCCACGGCCTCTTCCAGGGGCAGGCCGGGGGTGAGGAGCAGGTCGGCGAGGGCGGCGGTGATGGTGGTGTTCGCGGGCATGGGGCGCCTCCTTGGGGCGTGGGGGTGGCCGGGGCCGGATCGGCCGGCCACCGAGATGCGTGCGTTGAGCACGCTTTCTGGGAGAGGACTCTACCCCAGGAATGCGTGCGCTGCGCACGCTACGATCGGAGGGTGAACCACAGCCCGGATCCCACCCCACCCCCCGCCCTCGGCGACACCGTCGCCGACGCCCTCGCCGCCCTGCTGCGCCGCCCCGCCCGCGCCGCGCTCTACCGGCGCCTGACCGAGGGCCTGGGCGCGGCGGTGGACGAGACCACCTACCCCGTCCTCAGCGGCCTGGCCCGCTTCGGGCCGCGCAGCGCCGCCGACCTGGCCGCCGAGATCGGCCTCGACCGCTCCGGGGTCTCCCGCCGGGCCACCCGCCTGGAGGGCGCCGCCCTGCTGCGCCGCGAGGCCGACCCGCACGACCAGCGCGCCACCCTGCTCGCGCTCACCCCCGCCGGCGAGCAGGCGGTGGCGGTGATGCGCCGGCGCCTGGCCGGCGGCATCGAGGAGGCGCTCGCCTCCTGGCCGCCCGGCGAGGCGGAGGTCTTCGCCCGGGGCCTGGCCCGCTTCGCCGCCCAGGGCCCCTTCGCCGGGCCGTGAACACGCCCTTCGGCGTCCCGTGGACGTCCGGCACCGCCCCGCGGAGGTGCGTGTGCCCCGTCCCGGGGATCCCGGGACGGGGCACACGGCGGGCCGTCAGGCGCCCGCGGGGGCGTCAGGCGCCGAGGACCTCGCCCACCAGGGCGCGGGCCTCCTCCTGCACCCGGGCGAGGTGCTCGGGGCCGTGGAAGGACTCGGCGTAGATCTTGTACACGTCCTCCGTGCCCGAGGGGCGGGCGGCGAACCAGGCGTTTTCCGTGCACACCTTGAGGCCGCCGATGGAGGCGCCGTTGCCCGGCGCCTTGGCCAGTACCGCGGTCACCTTCTCGCCGGCCAGCTCGCCCGCCCTCACCTGCTCGGGGGACAGCCGGGCCAGGCGGGCCTTCTGCTCGCGGTCGGCCGGGGCGTCCACGCGGGCGTAGGCGGGGGCGCCGTGGCGCCCGGTCAGCTGCCGGTAGTAGGCGCTGGGGGTGGCGCCGGTGACGGCGGTGATCTCGGATGCGAGCAGCGCCAGCAGGATGCCGTCCTTGTCGGTGGTCCACACCCCGCCGTCGCGGCGCAGGAACGAGGCGCCGGCCGACTCCTCGCCGCCGAAGGCGATCGAGCCCTCCAGCAGGCCGTCGACGAACCACTTGAAGCCGACCGGCACCTCGACCAGGTCGCGCCCCAGGTCGGCGGCGACGCGGTCCAGCATCGAGGAGGACACCAGCGTCTTGCCGACCGCGGCGTCCAGCGGCCAGTCGCCGCGGTGGCGGTAGAGGTAGTCGACCGCCACCGCCAGGTAGTGGTTGGGGTTCATCAGGCCGCCGTCGGGGGTGACGATGCCGTGCCGGTCGGCGTCCGCGTCGTTGCCGGTGGCGACCTGGTACTCCGCGCGGCGCCCGATCAGCGAGGCCATCGCGGACGGGGAGGAGCAGTCCATGCGGATCCTGCCGTCCCAGTCCAGGGTCATGAACCGCCAGGTCGGGTCGACCACCGGGTTGACGACGGTCAGGTCCAGGCGGTGCGTCTCGGCGATGCGCCCCCAGTAGGCCACCGACGCCCCGCCCAGCGGGTCGGCGCCGATGCGCAGGGACGCCGAGCGCACCGCGTCCAGGTCCAGCACGCGCGGCAGGTCCTCGACGTAGGCGGTGAGGTAGTCGTGACGGCCGGTGGTGGCCGCGGCCAGCGCCCGCGCGTAGGGGACCTTGCGCACCCCGCGCAGGCCCTCGCGGATCAGCTCGTTGGCGCGGTCCTGGATCCAGGTCGTCGCCTCGGAGCCGGCCGGGCCGCCGCTGGGCGGGTTGTACTTGAAGCCGCCGTCGCGCGGCGGGTTGTGCGAGGGCGTCACGACGATGCCGTCGGCCAGCGCGCGCGGGCTGCGCCGGTTGTGGGCGAGGATCGCGTGCGAGACCGCCGGCGTCGGGGTGTAGCCGTCGGCCGAATCCAGCAGCACCTGCACGCCGTTGGCCGCCAGCACCTCCACGGCCGTGGTCTTCGCCGGCTCCGACAGCGCGTGGGTGTCCGCGCCCAGGAACAGCGGCCCCGCAACGCCCTGCAGCGCCCGGTACTCGCAGATCGCCTGCGTGGTCGCCGCGATGTGGTCCTCGTTGAACGCCGCGTCCAGGGACGAGCCCCGGTGCCCCGAGGTCCCGAACGCCACCCGCTGACCCGCCTCCTGCGGGTCGGGGTGCAGCGCGTAGTAGGCCGTCACCAGCCGCGCCACGTCCACCAGATCACCCGGCTCGGCCTGCCGGCCGGCCCGTGCGTGTGCCATCCGTCTCTCTCCCGCCACAATCCTGCGCGTCCTTGCCCCGTGCGACCGATCGTAGCCAGAACGCGACCGTGCCCCGTACCGGCGACCGGGACGGGGCACACTACACGCCCCGGGGAACGCCCCGGGGCCACGACGCCCGGTTGCGGACGGAACGGGACGGTCGTGCGCGCCGGACAGCCCCGGCGCGGGCCGCCGCCGCGGGCGTCAGGCGGGCAGCTGCTGGCGGTAACCCTCCAGGGCGGGGGCGGTGACGGTGGCGAGGAACTCGGTGATCCGGTACTCGGTCAGGCCCTCGCGCACGAACGGGTCGCCGGCCACCAGCGCCTCGATCGCGGCCCGGTCCGATCCCGCGGCCAGGATGACCCCGCCGTCGCGCGGCACCTTGCGCCCGGAGGCCAGGAACGTGCCGTCGGCGTAGTGGCCGTTCAGCCACTCGACGTGCTGCGCGAGCACGGCGTCGATGCGCTCCAGCGGGGCGCTGTACGTGAGCTCCAGAACGAACATGCGCCCAGGCTAGACCCGCCCCGCCGAACGCGGCGGGGCGGGGGTGCGAGGTGGGCGAGGACGGATTCGAACCGCCACAGCCGAAGCGGGAGCTTTACAGGCTCCTGGGCTCGCCGGTGCCCAGCTCGCCCTCGGAGAAAGGAATCGGGTACTCAACTGCGGTGCGCGGCACGCGCGAAAGGCGCAGAGTGCGCGAAGAAGCGCGGAAAACGACGGCGGCCGAAAAGCACGCGGACCGGGCCCTGGCGGGGCCCGCGGCGGCTTCAGCGCGCGGCGGGACAGCTCACGCGACAGCGCGGGGAACCCGGATAGGTGCGGTGCATCGCCAAGTCCCCTTTCTCCATTCGCTGTACGCGGCTGATCGCGTCGCCGGGGATCACTCTGCCGTGCCCGGGCCGGGGCGGCAACCGGTTTCCCGTCCCGCTGTCCGGGGTGTGTGGCGAGTCCAATCCTGCCAGGTCAGCGGGTGGTTGCGGTAGGACGCAGAGCACCCGGCTTTCGCCTTGTGCGCACCCGGGCGCGGCCCGCAGACTCGTGCGCATCCACCTTCCCCGGCCTCGTGCCGGTTCCCGCCTGCGGGGGCCGGCGCGCGCCTCGTGCTGCGCGACAGCCGGGGGCGGGTGGAGCACAACGACACGAGGGGGCTTGAGGAATATGGACCGGGATCTGGTGCTCAGGGCACGGATGCGGCTGCTGAGCCACGACGGGCGGGTGCTGCACGCTCCCGCCGGACTCGCCGTCTACCGGCTGCTGTTCACGGTGAGCCCGCAGGTGTACGCCTCGCGTCTGGCGTACGTCCTGGAGGAGTCGAGCCGCTCGGCGCGGGTCGCGCACCTGCCGCAGCGGCGGCGGGCGCTGCTGGAGGAGGCGCTGGCGGCGCTCGCCGTGCTGGCGCAGGACCACCCGTTCCGGGCGAAGGTCCTGGCCCGGGTGGCCGCCGGGCTGCGCGCGCTGGAGACGCAGGAGGGGCGGGCGGGGCAGTAGGTGCGAAAGGGGCCTTCGCGGTACGGCACGTGCTCTTTGACGGTTGATCGGAGCAGCCCGGCCGCCTCCCGCGTCCAGCCGGCCGAGCGCGCCCGGCGCCCCGGGGCCGCACGTGGCAGGCGTGCGGCCCCCAAAGGGCCGTGGCTAGGAGATCTCCATCTGGGCCATCATGCCCATCGCGGAGTGGTCGAGCAGGTGGCAGTGGTAGGGGTAGCGGCCGTGGTAGGAGTCGAAGACGGCCTGCAGGCGCACGCTTTCGCCGGGCAGCAGGCGCACGGTGTCCTTGAGGCCGGACTCCTCGGGGCCGGGCGGGCGCCCGTTGCGCTCGAGGACGCGGAACTGGACGAGGTGCAGGTGGAAGTTGTGCGGCACGTCCTTGTTGGCGTTGCTGACCGTCCACACCTCGCTGGTGCCGAAGGCGATGCGCGCATCGACGCGGTCCGGGTCGTAGACCTTGCCGTCGATCATGCCGCGCGGCTCGGCGCGCCCGTCCTCGTCGGCCTGGAGGACGACGGTGCGTTCGCGGTCCGGGGCGGGCAGGGCGGGCAGGGTGCGCAGCACGGCGGGCACCGAGCTGGGGTCGTGGGCGGCGCGGGTGATGTCGAAGCGCAGGATCTGGCCGACGTGCTCCGGGGGGCCGGGGGGCATGGCGTTGGTGAGGGTGACGCTGGTGCCGACCTTGTAGCGGGAGAAGTCGATGACGACGTCGGCGCGCTCGCCGGGTGAGAGGTCGACGGTGTCGGTGACGTGGGGGCGTTCCAGCAGGCCGCCGTCGGAGCCGATCTGGGTGATCGGGCCGCCGTCCTGGAGTTTGAGGGAGAAGAAGCGCAGGTTGGAGGAGTTGAGCAGGCGCAGGCGGTACTTGCGGGCGGCGACCTCCACGCGGGGCCAGGGGCGGCCGTTGGCGAGGATGGTGGTGCGGTTGAAGGGGTCGTCCATGCGGTAGACGAGGTTGCCGTCGGCGTCGAAGCGGGCGTCGCGCAGGGCGATGGGCAGGTCGTAGCGGCCGGAGGGCAGGGGCAGGGCGGCTTCGGTGGCGTCGGTGAGCAGGTAGAAGCCGGACAGGCCGCGGTAGACGTGTTCGGATTCGGCGTGGTGGGCGTGGTCGTGGAACCACAGGTTCGCGTGGGGCTGGTCGTTGGGGTAGGTGTAGGTGCGGGTGCGGCCGGCGGCGATGAGGGTCATGGGGCCGCCGTCGCTGTCGGCGGGCACGCTGGCGCCGTGCAGGTGGACGCAGGCGCTCTCGTCGAGGAGGTTGGTGTGGCGCACGATGACGGGGCGCCCTGAGCGGGCGCGGATGACGGGGCCGGGGAAGGCGCCGTTGTAGGTGAGGACCTGGGCGGGGCGCCCGGGCAGGATCGGGGTGTGGACCTTCAGCATGGTGACGGCGTAGGTGTCGGCGCCGCCGTCGGTGGCCACGGGGCTGAGCACCGGGGGCAGGGGCATGGCGAGGGAGAACTTCCGGGCCAGCCGGGGGCCGGTGTCGGGGCCGGGGTCCGCGGGCTCGCCGGGGGCGGGGGTGTCGGATTCGTGGACGTGGCCGGGGCCGTGCCGGTCGGCGGCGTCGGCGCCGGCGGGGGTGAGGGAGGCGGCCGGGCGCAGGGTGGTGCGCATCAGCAGGACCCCTCCCCCGGTCGCCAGGGCGGCGCCGATCATCCTGCGTCTGCTCACCATCGTGCGTCCTCCGGGGCGGTGGGTCGGGGCGGCGGGGCCTTCAGGTCCGTGGGGCCCGGGCCGGGGCGCCGGGGCCGGGGCCGGCCTCACGCCGGCGGGCCCGGGATCTTCCGGGGGCGATTGCAGCAACGTCCGTTAGGGCGGCGACGGAGTCCGGCTTGGGCCGGCGCCCGCCTGTTCGGGGGCGCTCGGAGGTGCCCGGGGCGCGGATCGCGGTGAGCTGGGCGTGTTGCGCGCCTGTTGCGCGGGACACCTCACCGTGGCTCGGGAAGCACTGGAGGATCCCTCGAAGGGAAAGGGCCCGAGCGTGGACCTGCGGTACTGGCTGGGCAGGGCGGCCGAGGTCGTCGAGCGGTGGGGCGAGCGGTTCGGGCCCTTCGCGCCGCACCCCTCGCACCACGTGGACGACGCGGACTTCGCGGCCGTGTTCGAGCGTTTCGCCAAGCGCCTGGAGCACAACTACCCGTTCTTCCATCCCCGTTACGCCGGGCAGATGGTCAAGCCGCCGCATCCGGCGGCCGTCGTCGGCTACCTGGCGGCGATGCGCTTCAACCCCAACAACCACGCCTACGAGGGCGGTCCGGCCACCAGCGACATGGAACGCGAGTGCGTGGCGCAGCTGGCCGCGATGTTCGCCCTGCCCGCCCACGTCGGCCACCTGACCAGCAGCGGCACCATCGCCAACCTGGAGGCGCTGTACGTGGCGCGCCAGAGCCACCCCGGACGTGCGGTGGCCTACAGCGAGCAGGCCCACTACACGCACAGCCGCATGTGCCACGTGCTGGGCGTGCGGGGAGTGGCGGTGGCGTGCGACGCCGAGGGGCGGATGGACGCGGGCGCGCTGGAGCGGGCCCTGCGCGGCGGGGACATCGGGACGGTGGTGGTCACCGCCGGCACGACCGGGCTGGGTGCCGTCGACCCCGTCCACGACATCCTCCCGCTGGCCCGGCGCTACGGGGCGCGGGTGCACGTGGACGCCGCCTACGGCGGGTTCTTCACCCTGCTGGCCACCGACCCCGCCCAGGCGGGCGCCCTGGACCTGGACGCGCGGCCGTGGCGGGCCGTCGCCGGCTGCGACTCCGTGACCGTCGACCCCCACAAGCACGGCCTGCAGCCCTACGGCTGCGGCGCGGTGCTGTTCGCCGACCCCGCCATCGGCCGCCACTTCGCCCACGACTCGCCGTACACCTACTTCACCGACGCCGAACTGCACCTGGGCGAGATCAGCCTGGAGTGCTCACGCGCCGGCGCCTCGGCCGCGGCCCTGTGGCTGACCCTGCAGCTGCTGCCGCTGACCCCCGGCGGCTTCGGCGCCGTCCTGGCCGGCGGGCGCCGCGCCGCCCTCGCCTGGGCCCGCCTGATCAAGGACAGCCCCGACCTGACGCTCTACCAGCGCCCCCAGCTGGACATCGTCACCTACCTGCCCGCCGGCACCGGCCCGCTGTCGCTGGCGGGCGTCGACGCCGCCGGCGAGCGCGTCCTGCGCGCGGGCATGGCCTGCGAGGACGACCCCGTCTACCTGAGCCTGCTGCGCGTGGACGCCGCCGACTTCACCCGCCGCCACCCCGGCACGGTGGCCGACGCCGACGGGGCGCGGATCCTGCGCAGCGTCCTGATCAAGCCCGAGGCCGAGGACTACCTGCCGCGCCTGCACGAGCGCGTCGCCCAGCTGGCCCGCGGCGCCTGACTCCTGCTCCTTTTTCTGTCGGTCCATCCTGCCGAGGAGAGTGTGTCCGTTGACCACCGCCACCCTGCGGCCCGGCACCGCCGCGCCCGCCCCCGTGTCCACGACCGCGCCCACGCCCGCGCCCGTGCCCGTGCCCGTGCCCGCGGTCCGCGCGGTTCGCCCGGGCGAGGAGGAACCCCTGGCCGCCGCCCTGGCCGCCGCCTTCCACGACGACGCGCTCATGCGCTGGGTCTTCCCCGACGGCGCCCACCGCGCCCGCGTCCTGCCCGCCTTCTTCCGCGTCCACCTCTCCCAGTGCCTGGCCCACGGCGGCGTTCTCGCCACCGACGCCCTCGACGGCGCGCTGCTGTTCCTGCCCCCCGGCGTGTGGGAGAACCCCCACCGGCGCGACACGCACGCCGCCCGCGCCCTGGACCGGGCGGTGGAGGCCGACCGCCACCCCGGCTGCGCCCTGCGCCTGGCCGCCATCACCCGCCTCCAGCAGCAGCGCCACCCCGTGCACCGCCCCCACTACTACCTCGCGTTCATCGGCGTCGACCCCGCCGCCCGCCACACCGGCACCGCCGCCGCCCTGCTCGCGGCCGTCACCGAACGCATCGACGCCGCGGGCCAGGCCGCCTACGCCGAGACCAGCTCCCCCGGCGGCGCCCACCTGTGCGCCGCCCACGGCTTCACCCGCTTCGGCGAGGCCATCGCCCTGCCCGGCGGCGGACCGCTGCTGCGCCCGGTGTGGCGGGGGCCCAGGTGAGCGCCGCCCTGCGGGTCCTGTCCGCCGCCGAGATCGACGCCGGCCACGGCGCCGATCGCCCCGAGGTCGCCCAGGTCCTCGCCTGGAGCCGCGCCTTCCTCACCGCCTCCCACCCCGACCTCGGCCGCACCGGCCCCGTCTGCCCCTACACCCAGCCCTCCCTGCGCCGCGGCCTGTTCCACATCGCCACCATCGACGGCGACGACGACGGCGACCTGCCCGCCCTCGTCGACGCCCTGCGCACCTGGTACGAGAGGCTCCTGGAAGGCCTGAGCGAGGAGCCGGAGCGCGAACTGCTCACCGTCCTGCTCCTGCTGCCCCACCTGGACGCCGCCGACTCCACCACCCTGGACGAACTCCAGCGCAAGGCCAAGGACGCCTTCGTCGAACAGGGCCTGATGATCGGCCAGTTCCACCCCGTCTGCGAGGAGGGCGGCCTGTGGAACCCCGCCTTCCGCCCGCTGCGCGCCCCCGTCCCGCTGCTCGCCGTACGCAAGCTCCTCGTCTTCGACCTGCCCTTCCTCACCGGCGACGAGACCCACCTGACCCACTACCTCGCCCGCTTCGCCCCCGCCATGCCCGCCCGCATCCGCGACCAGCTCGTCACCGGCATGACCTCCCGCAAGAAGTCCCCCGTAGCCGCCTGACCCGGGGCCCCCGGGACCGGCCGGCGCTCGCCCCGGGGGCCCCACCCGCGTCCCGCGGGCACCACCACGACACCGCCGGGCGCCCCACCGCCCCACCCCGCCCGGGCCCCGGACCCTCGAAGCACACCCGCCCCCGGCCCGCGCATCCGGACCAGGGGCAGCACCCTGCCGCCGCCCGGGCAGATCCCGTGGGCCCGCCGGGCGGCGACCGGGCAGGGTGGGCGCATGAACCGCCACGACCTCGCCGCGCTGCTCACCGACCAGACAGGCCCGTGCCCCGGTGCCCTCAGCCGGTCCGCACCGGGGCGGGGGCGGGCAGGCGGGAGGTGACGAGGTCGGCCACCGCCCGGCTCATCGCCGCGCGCTGCGCCGCCGGGTCGGCGGCGGTGGCCACCGCGACGGCCGCCTGGTGCAGCGCCCCGTACAGCAGGTGGGCCAGCGGTTCGGCCTGGTCCTGGGCGAGCAGGCCGCGGCGGGCGGCGCCGTCCAGGGAGGCGCGCAGCAGCTGCCGGGCGCAGTAGGGGTCGTCGAAGCGCGCCGAGCGTTCCCAGCCGAGCACGAGCGGGCCTTCGATCAGCAGGATCCGCTGCACCGGGGCCTCCAGGCAGGCCGTCAGGTAGGCGTCCATGCCGGCCAGCATCCGTCCGACCACGCCCCGGCCCGTCTCCTCGGCCGCGTTCGCCGCCTGGGCGCAGCGGTCGTGGACGTCGTGCTGGACGGCCTCGTAGGCGGCTTCGAAGAGGCGTTCCTTGTCGGGGAAGTGGTGGTAGAGCGCGCCGCGGGTCACTCCGGCGCGCTCGACGATGCGCGTGGTGGAGGTCTCGGCGTAGCCGTCCGCGGTGAACAGGGCGATCGCCGCTTCGACGAGGTGTCTGCGGGTGGCGTCGCCCTGTTCGGCCTTCTTCGTCATGGCCTCATCGTACGGAGTGGACGTTGACGCTCTGGTCGAGGCCGATGAGGGCGGGGTCCAGGCGGCCGGAGGCGGCGAGGACGAAGGCCATCGGGTCGGCGGCGGGGGCGGCGGCGGCCTGGGGGCGGTGCAGGCGGTGGAGTTCGGCGCGCAGCCAGGTCTCGGCGGCCTTCAGGCCTGGCCCGGTGGCGCTGGGGCGGTGGAGGGCGGTGCGGATGTCGTCGGCGTGGACGAACGCGTCGTACCACAGGGTCAGTACGCCGTTGCCGACGGTGCGCCCGTAGCGGGGGTTGACGCTGTGCCACACGCGGTCGTCGAGGAGGGCGAGGGAGGCGGTGAGGCGGGCGCAGGACTCCCGCAGGAGGCGGGCGAGTTCGCGGGGCGCACTGTCGCGCAGGGCGCGGGCCTGCTCGTCGGGCGTGCGGGTGCCGATGGTGCCGTCCGCGGAGTCGAGCGCGTTGGCGGCCACGTGCGCGGCGACGTCGCGCACCTGCCATCCGGCGCAGCGCGTCGCGGCCTGCCACTCGTCCTCCCCCAGCGCCTCCACCAGATCGGCGAAGCGCGCGAACTCCGCCCCGAGCCCCTCGACGACCCGGTCCCGGTCCATTTCCGTCATGACGTCAACCCCTTGTCCCGTGGCGGCCGTTGGTGGCCGCGCCGTCCCCGCCGACGATACATACATGCAGCCTGTATGCATAGGGCCGGGCGGCGGCACGGAGCGGGGGGTGTCGGGAGAGCGGCCGGGCGGGTCGGCAGGGGATCCGGTCCGGAACGGCAAGGCGCCGCTGCCCCGGAGGTGGGGCAGCGGCGCCGGATGCGACTGTTGCTACTGGGCGTCGAACTCGCCGGTGCGGACGGCGGCGACGAACGACTGCCAGGCGGAGGAGGAGAACACCAGGGTCGGGCCCTCGGGGTCCTTGGAGTCACGCACCGGCATGACGCCGGGGTGACCGGGAGCCACCTCGACACATTCGCCACCGCCACCGCTGTGCGAACTCTTCCGCCAGGAGACGTGAATCAAGTCCATGTCGGTCATGAGGGTCCTTCCGAGCGCCGTGGATGAGAGCAGTAGCTGTTTACTGGGCGTCGAACTCCCCGGTGCGGACGGCCGACACGAACGACTGCCACGCGGAGGAGGAGAACACGAGAGCCGGACCGCTCGGGTCCTTCGAGTCGCGCACGGGCATGACACCAGCGAAGCCGTCTGCGACTTCCACGCACGCGCCACCGTTCCCGCCGCTGTACGAACTCTTCCGCCAGGAAGCGTCGATCAGGTCGACATCCACTCCATGTCCCTCCTTGTCGCACGGATGAAAGCCAGCGATTCGGCCTGGCCCAGGGCCTCGACCGCAAGCCGATCGTAGCCTTTGGCCAGCTTGGCAACCGACTCGACGTCACGGTCGATGTAACCGCGCTGTTCGGCTTCGCCATAGGCGAGAATTTTGCGGTTCGGCATGGTAAGGAGGTGCACCGAGCGAGTGAACGGCCGGTTCTCGCCCAGGGAATACGGTGCCACCTGGATGACCAGGTTGGATCGTTCGGCCAACCGTTCAAGGTGGAGCAGCTGCTCGACCATGACGTCGCGGCCTCCGATGCTCCTCCGCAGGCAGCTCTCGTCGAGGACCGTGTGCAGGAACGCTGGTGGCGTCCGGTCTAGGACCTGCTGCCGGGCGAGTCGGAACGCGACGTGCTCCTCGGCCTGTTCAGGGGTTGCTCCGCCCTGCCGGGCGTACCCCATCTCGATCGCGGTCGCGTACGCCCGGGTCTGTACGAGCCCGGGGATGACGTCGATCTCGAAGATCCTGATCTCCTCGGCAAGGGCCTCGTAGCCGGCGTACTCCGTGAAGCCCTCCAGGAAAGCGGAGTTCTTGAGCGACCACCACAGCAGCATGAGCGTGCCGCCGGTGTTGAGCGCCTTGTCGGCGAGTTCGGCGAGTTTCCGGCTCGGAGGCCGATGCGCAAGTTCGATGAAGGACAGGTGCGAGGAGGAGCACTCGCAGAGCCTCGCGAGCTGGTGCTGCTTGAGGCCGGCTGCCTCGCGTGACCTGCGGAGTTGGATCCCGAACGGGGCCCAGGGGGATGACGTCGGGTCAATGGTCTTCTTGTTCATGGCAATCCCCAGACTCTCGGCCCGCCCCATGGCAAGTCGCAGTTCGCTTCCGATGCTAGGCCGCCTCACGCCACTATGAGCACGGAACGTGAAATCTCGATTGCGGAGGGTTCTCGACGTCATGGTGTCGTCCAGACTTCATGGATACGGGGTCCGCTGGGACCCCGACGCCCGGTGCTACCGGGTGCGCAACGAGATCACCGGGGAGTGGCTGCGAAGTGGCCCCTCCGGTGAACTCGCCTCGTTCACCTCGTTCCACGCCGCGTTCTCGGCGTGGCGGGGCTTCGAGGTGCACCGCAGGACCGGTGTCTGATGACCTCGATGCTCAACCGCGCAACTGCCGAACAGCGGCGCGAGGCCGCCGGCGTGGCCGACGACCTGGCGGCCGTCCTCGCGCTCGGCGGGGCCAAGCTGCCGTCGCTGGAGGTGGACTGGGACTTCGGGCGCCGCACCGGCTGCTACCTGATCTCCCTCGGTGCCGCCCGCACCGCCGAAGTCCTGCGCATCGTCGAGCTGTTGCGCAAGGGCCTGCACTACGAGCGCCTCACCGCCGACGACGAAGGAAAGTAACTCCCGTGCGCGACCCCCGTCTTCTCGCCAAGCCGCCGGTGTGCCGGCTCGGCTGCCTCGTCCTGATCCGCAACCCGCGCGGTGACGTTCTGCTCGTCGACCCGGACTACATGGACGGGATGATCCTCCCGGGCGGCGCCGCCCGCCCCAACGAGCCGCCGCACGAGGCCGCCGCCCGTCACCTGGCCGACCAGAGCGGCATCGTCCGGCGCCTGACCCATATCCTCGCGGTGGACTTCACGCCCGCCGACCGGTACCTGGAGCGCCTGAACCTGGTTTTCGACGGCGGCACCACCACCTGGGAACCCGTCGTTCCGCCGCAGCACCGCAGCGGCCTGCTCGGCGCGCGCTTCGTCCCGGTGACACACCTCGCCGCCGCCATGGCCCCCGCCCAGGGCGCCCGCGTCGCCGAGGCGCTCGCCAACAACGCCGTCCCCCTTCTCCTCCACGGCCAACGCGCCGCTTGAGTCGGCGAGGTGGCGCCCGGGGCGTGGGGGCGGCGTCGACGGTCCGGGGGCCGCGCGGGTCGTCGCGGCGCGGATCGCCGCCGGGTCGCGGGAGTCAGACGGCGGCGAGGGCGGGGCGGGTGCGGGCGGTGGCCGGCGTGCGGGTGAGGCAGTCGTCGGTGAAGGCGAGGGCGCGCAGGTGGTAGGGGCGGGCGGCGTGGCCCAGGGACAGGTTGTGGCCGGCGCCGTGGGCGGTGGTCAGGTGGGCGAGGCCGGGTGGGAAGGCGGTGGTGAGGGCGGCGCGTGCGGCGGCGTCCAGGCGCCACCAGGTCTCGTGGTCGGCGAGGGTCAGGCGCACGGGCACGCGCACGCGTGCGGCCAGGGCCGTGTAGCGGGCGGGCCAGGTGGCCAGTTCGCGGGATTCGAGGGCGGGCACGGGGGTGAGCAGGGTGCGGGCGGCGTGGAAGGTGCCGGGCGGATACAGGCCCAGGGGGCCCCAGTTGAGGCGGCCGCCGCCGGCGAGGTCGTCGGGCCGGTCCCAGGCGCCGGGGGCGTAGTGCTGGGCGAGGCCGGAGATGTCGACGCCGAGCAGGGGCAGGGCGCCGTCGTCGGGCCAGTGGGCGGCGAGCTGGAGGGCGATCTTGCCGCCGAAGGAGTGGGCGAGGAGCTGGATGCCGGCGCCGGTGGGGTGGGCGCGGGCGTAGTCGGTGAGGGCGGCGTGCAGGGTGGCGGCCTGGTCGGCGATGAGCTGGCCGTCGGGCAGGCGGCGGGCGGAGGCGCCGTGGCCGGGGCGGTCGGGGGCGAGGACGGTGTAGCCGAGGTGGGCGGCGAGGGTGAGCAGGTCGGTGTCCCGGTGGGCGGGGCCGGCGAAGTAGGCGGCGCGCATGCCGCGCCCGTGGATGGCCAGCAGCAGGGCCTTGGGCTCGCCCGGGGGTTCGGCGACGAGCGCGGAGACGGGGATGTTGCCGGCGTCCAGGACCAGGGAGCGCACCGCGGGGCTCGGGGCGGGGGCGTGTCTCACGCGGCCACCGCCTGGCGGGCGGCGTCGAGTTCGGCGGTCCAGGCGCTCGGGTCGCCCTGGCGCATGAGGGAGGTGCCGATCAAGAGGCCCGCGTAGCCGGCGTCCAGCAGGCGGGCGCCGTCGCGGGGTTCGGTGATGGCGGAGGCGGAGACGGGGGCGCGGGTGCCGCGGGCGCGCAGGGCGGGCAGCAGGCGCAGGGAGCGGGTGAGGTCGCCGGTGTCGCGTTCGCGGCGGCGGATGTCCTTGTTGTTGACGGCGATCACGCACGCCTCGGGGTGGGTCACGCTTTCGAGTTCGGCTTCCTCGGTGATCTCGACGAACGGGGTGAGGCCGAGGCCGAGGGCGGCGGTGATCAGGCGGCGCAGGGAGGCGGCGGGCAGCAGGGCGGCGGTGAGCAGCACGGCGGATGCGCCGAGGGCGTGGGCGGCTTCCAGTTGGGCGGGGCGGGTGAGGAAGTCCTTCTGCAGGACGGGCAGGGAGGTGGTGGCGGTGACCTCGCGCAGCAGGCGGGGGGTGCCGCCGAACCAGCGGCCGGTGACCACCGACAGGCAGGGGGCGCCGGCGTGTTCGTAGCGGGTGACGAGGTCGGTGACGGTGCGGGGGCCGAGCAGGTCGGCGCCGTGGGGGTCGCGGAGCTTGATCTCCATGATCAGGGGGCGGCGGGCGGCGAGCAGCGCGTCCAGGAAGCGGGTGGAGGTGGTCATCGTCGGGGGTCCTCGGGGGATGGCTGCGGGGGCGGGAGAGGCGGCGGGGCCGGGTGCGGGGGGTGCCAGGCGCGGGTGAGGGCGGTGATGGCCTCGTGGGTGAAGTGGCCGGCGCTGTTGCGGGCGGCGGTGTCGATGTCGGCGCCCGCGTACAGGGGGTGGTCGGTGACGGTGGTGTAGGCGGGGCGGTTGTGGGCGTTCAGGCCGCCGGCGAGGAGGAAGGGGATGGTGAGGCGGGGCAGCAGGGCGTGGACGGCGGCGGGCTCGAGGGGGTGGCCGGTGGAGCCGACGCGGCCGTCGTCGGTGACGGTGTCCAGGAGGAACAGGTCGCATCCGGCGCGTTCGAAGGCGCCGATGAAGGGGCGTTCCAGGCAGCGGCCGCGGGTGAGGTGGAGGACCTTGACGAGGACGGCGTCGGGCAGGCGCCGGCGCAGGTCGGCGATGACGGCGGGGCTCTGGTAGGCGTGGAGCTGGATCCAGTGGATGCCGGCGGCGCGGGTGAGGCGGGCGAGGGCGGCGGTGTCGTCGAGGAAGGTGACCAGGACCGGCTGGAGGCCGGCCTCGTGGGCGGCGTGGGCGAGGTGGGTGAGGCGCTGGGCGCTCAGGTCGGCCGGTCCCCGGGGCACGCCGTGCCACAGGCCCACCAGGGTGGGGCCGCTCGCGGCGAGCAGGGCGATGTCGGCGGTGGTGCGGGCCCCGCACACCTTGAGGTGGCGGGTGGCGGGGGGCGCGGGTGTCATCTGCCGAGTCCGAGCATGGCGGCGATGCGGTTGTACTGGATCTCGTTGCTGCCGGAGTAGATGGTGCCGGCGACGGCGTTGCGTACGTCCTTCTCCAGTCCGTACTCGGACATGTAGCCGTTGCCGCCGAAGACCTGGACGGCGGCCAGTGAGGTGGCGAGGTTGGATTCGCTGGTGAGGAGTTTGGCGATCGCCATGTCGACGGTGACGTTCTCGCCGGCCTCCAGGCGCTGGGCGGTGTCGTAGAGCCACTTGCGGGCGGTCTCCAGGCGGATCTTGGTGTCGACGATCTTGTTGGCGACCGTCTGGTAGGAGCCGATGGGTTTGCCGAAGGACATGCGGGTCTTGGCGTAGTCGAGGCAGCGGGCCAGGCGGTGCTGCATCTCGCCGGTGTTGACGATGAAGGAGTAGAGGATCTCGCGTTTCATCACGTGGTCCAGGACGAGGAAGCCGCCGCCGACGCGGCCCAGGACGCGGCCGGCGGGCACGCGCACGGCGTCGAGGTAGAGCTCGGACAGCGGGGAGGTGCGCAGGCCCATCTTCTTGATCGGGTTTCCGGTCGTGAGGCCCGGCATGTCGCGGTCCAGGAGGAAGGCGGTGACGCCCAGGGCCCCGCCCTGGGGGTGGGTGCGGGCGTAGACGACGATGACGTCGGCGACGGGGCCGTTGGAGACGAAGGTCTTGGCGCCGGTGAGGACGAAGTGGTCGCCGTCGCGCACTGCGCGGGTGCGCATCTGCATGGCGTCCGAGCCGCCTTCGGACTCGGTGATGGCGTGGGCGCCGATCGCCTCCCCGGAGGCGATGCGCGGCAGGTAGGCGTCCTTGAGGGCGGGTGAGCCGAAGGCCTGCAGGGGCACGCCGGTGGAGGCCATGGAGGTGGTGACGCAGAAGTTGAGGCCGCCGTCGCGGCAGTGCTCGCCGAGGCCTTCCAGGACGTACATGGTGGTCAGCAGGGACTGT
This sequence comes from Kitasatospora sp. NPDC001660, assembly GCF_053596725.1. Classification (NCBI taxonomy): domain Bacteria; kingdom Bacillati; phylum Actinomycetota; class Actinomycetes; order Kitasatosporales; family Streptomycetaceae; genus Kitasatospora; species Kitasatospora sp. NPDC001660. The sequence continues at coordinate 94,797 of NZ_JBSFGU010000024.1, forward strand.
CCGAGGCCTCCGTGGGCCTCGTCGAAGGGCAGGGACAGGATGCCGGTCTTCTGGATCAGGCGCCATTTGTCGTGGGAGAAGGCGGCCTGTTCGTCGCCTTCGATGTGGCCGGCGCTCAGGTCGTCACCGAAGCGGGCCAGGGCCTCGCGCAGGGCGTCCTGGTCGGCGTTCCAGCGGATCACGGTGGTGCCGCCTTCCTCCCGGGCCCGCCGCGGTGGGGGCCCGGGGTGTCCAACCGGCGCGGGGCGCACCGGCGTTCAGTGGCTTGACTGGCTTCGGCTAGTAGGCGGAGGAGGAGTGGGCGTCGAGCTGGTGGACCTCGTCGCCGCGCAGTGCCGGGGAGAAGACGCACACCAGGCGCAGGTCCTCGTGGGGGGAGGCGATGAGGTAGTGGGCGTCGTGCTCGTCGAGGGCGTACAGGCGTCCGGGGGTGATGGGGTGGGCGTTGCCGTCCATGTCGATGACCTCGCCGGAGCCGGCGATGCAGTAGCAGGCCTCGAGGTGGTTGCGGTACTCCAGGCGGGACTTGGTGCCGGCGTTGACGATGGTGTCGGTGAGGCTGTAGCCGAGGCCGTCGCTTTCCAGGAGGAAGCGGCGGGACAGGCCGTTGCCCCACTCGACGGTCTTCACGTCGTCAAGGTCGCGGATCAGCATGCGGATTCTGCCTTCCTGGTGGCGGGGTGAGGGTGGCGGCGCTACCGGCGGCGGTGACGGTCGTGCCGGTGGTGCGGGCGGTGCGGGCGGTGACGGTGGTGGTGCGGGCGGTGCTGGTGGTTGCGGTCGTGCCCGTCGTGCCGGTGGTGCTGGTGGTGCTGGTGGTGGTGGTGCGGGTGGGTCCGCCCGCCCTCGGGGGGTGGGGCGGGCGGAGTTCGTGGAGGAAGGTGCGCAGCGCCTGGACGGGGTCGGTGCCGCTGGTGAGGGCGCGTTCGACGCGTTCGACGGCGGCGGAGCCGATGACGGCGCCGTGGGCGCCGGTCTGTGCGACGGCCTGCAGGTCGGCGGCGGTGCGCACGCCGAAGCCGATCGCGACGGGGGTGGCGGGGGCGGCTTCGTGCAGGGCGGTGACGGTGGCCTTCAGGGTGCGGTGGCCGGCGGCGGGCGCGGTGCCCGAGCGTCCGTAGTGGGCGACCAGGTACACGTAGGCGCCCTCGGCGGTGCGGGCGGCCTCGGTGAGGACGTCGGGGGCGGAGGTGGCGTAGCAGGTGGTGACCTGGGCGAGGCCGGCGGTGTGGCAGGCCTGCTGCCAGGCGGGGCGCTGGCGCGGGGGCAGGGCGTGGACGAGCAGGGCGTGGGCGCCGGCGGCGGCGATCGCCCGCACGGCGGCCTGGGGGCCTGGGCGGCGCAGGCTGTGGGACCAGTCGGCGAGCAGTGCGATCTTCAGGCGCCTCAGGTGCGGGACGAGGTCGGCGAGTTCGGTGAGGACGGTGTCCAGGGTGGTGCCGGCGGCCAGTGCGCGGGCGGCGGAGCGGCGGATGACGGGGCCGTCGGTGGGCGAGTTCGGGAAGGGGACGGCGAGTTCGAGGACCTCGACGCCCTCGTCGTCGAGCATGCGGGCGAGGTCGGCCAGGCGTGCGGGCGGGTCGCCGGCGTTGAGGAAGAGCGCGAGCGCGGGGCGGCCGTCGGGGCGCTCGGGCAGGAACGGGTGTTCAGACACCGGCCGCCGCCTGTGTCCTGGGGGCCGGCGCGGCCGCCGCGGCGGTGTCGACGGCCGTGGGTGCGGTGGCCGCTGTGGCGGTCGTGCTCGCCTTGGGCGCCGTGGCTCTGGCGGGGTTGCCAAGGCGCGTCGCCAGGGCGCGGGGGGCGCCGTCGGCGAGGGCGTCCAGGGCGGCGGTGTGGGCGGTGGGCCAGTGGGTGTGGCGGCCGGAGGCGATCGCGAGGGCGGCGGCGTTGAGGGCGATGGTGTGGGTGGCGGTGTGGCCGGCTTGTCCCGCGAGGGCGTCGAGGAAGTGGCCGGTCAGGTCGTCGGGGTGGGGGGCGAGGTCGGCGAGGGTGCCGTCGGCGGGGGCGACGGTGCCGGCGGGCAGGTGGATGGTGGTGGTGGGGGTGTGGAGGGTGTTGTCGGCGAAGGGCAGCAGTTCGTCGGCGCCTTCGGTGTTGTGTGCCAGCCATATCTCGGGGCCGGCGGTGTGTGCGCGCGGCTGTGCGGCCAGTTCGCGCAGTGCCGTGAGGGGGGCGGCGTCGCAGACGCCGGTGAGCTGGGCGGTGACGGGGACGGTGGCGAGCCACGGGCCGAGCGCGTTGAGGAAGCGGCCGAAGGGCTTGAGGGCGAGGGGGTGGAGCAGGCGGGCCAGGCGGGTGAGCTGCGGCGGGTAGACGTGGGGGCCGGCGAAGGCGATGCCGTGGCGTTCGAGGTGGTCGGCGGTGGCCGTGTGGGAGGAGGTGAGGGTGATGCCCAGGCGTTCCAGCAGGTCGATGGAGCCGGCCGTGCTGGTGTAGGCGCGTGAGCCGGTCTTGACGACCGGCACGCCCATGGCGGCGGCGGTCAGGGCGGCGGCGGTGGAGAGGTTGAAGGTGGCGGGTCCCCCGCCGGTGCCGACGATGTTGACGCTGTGCGGGTGGGCGGGGCCGGGGTGGGGGCTGCGTTCGGTGAGGGAGGCGGTGAGGGCGGCGAGGGTCTTGGTGTCGGGCAGGCGGGTGGCGAGGCTGGCCAGCAGGGCCGCCGCCTGGGCCCGGTCGCTGTCGCGGGCCGGGCCCAGGGTGGCGCCTTCCAGCCGGTCCCACCACGAGCGCCAGGTGTCCGGGCCGACGGGTTCGCCGGCGAGGAGCGCGGTGAGGGCCGGGTGCATGCCGGTCAGCCGCCGCTCACGCTCGCCGCGAGGGCGCGGCGCTGGGCGATGAAGGCGTCGATCGCCTGCACGGAACGGAAGTTGTTCGGGTCGAGGTCGGTGTCGTCGACGGGCAGGGCGAAGTGGTCCTCGACCCAGGCGATGAGCTTCAGGACGCCGAGGCTGTCGATGACGCCGTCGGTGAGCAGGTCGTGGTCGTCGGCGAGCTGCTCGGGGGTGACGTCGGGCAGGAACTCCTCGATCAGGAACTTCTTGATCTGCGTGATGTTGCTCATGGTGGTCGCAACTCCTTTGGAAGGAAAAGGACTTCGAAACGGCATGGGACAGGACGGACAGGGCGGGGCGGGGCGGGCGGGCCGGGGCCGGGCGGGGTCAGGCGGGCGGGTCGGCGGGGGCGAGGACGGCCTTGCGGTCGACCTTGCCGGTGGGGGTCTTGGGCAGCGGGGTGTCGTGGATGGCCAGGCGTTCGGGCACGGCGGCGCGCGGCAGGTTGGCGGCCAGGTGCTCGCGCAGGACGAGGGTGTTGAGGGCGGAGCCGGGGGCGCGGTGGACGGCGGCGTGCAGGCGTTTGCCGGTCAGCGGGTCGCTTTCGGCGGCGACGGCGGCCTCGCGGACCTCGGGGTGGGCGAGCAGGACGCGTTCGACCTCGGCGGTGTTGACGGCGACGCCGCGGACCTTGACCTGGAAGTCGGCGCGTCCGGCCAGGTGCAGGCGGCCCTGTTCGTCGCGGGTGACCAGGTCCCCGGTGCGGAACCAGCGCCGGCCCGTCCCGGCGCCCTTCGGCCGGGTGGTGAAGCGTCCCGCGTCGCGTGAGCGGTCCAGGTAGCCGGCCGCCTGGAACGGCGTGGAGACGTACAGTTCGCCCTTGCCCGGGCCTTCGACGGGTGTGCCGTCCTCGGCGGCGACAAGGGTGCGCACTCCCGGCAGCGGGGTGCCGATGGGCACCGCCAGCGCGGCGGTGGCGTCCAGGGCGTCGAGCTCGTGCAGGAAGCTGTCGTTGGTCTCGGTGCAGCCGTAGATGTTGTACAGGCGGGCTGCGGGCAGCAGTGCGGGCAGTGCGGCCAGGGTGCGCGCGTCGATCGTGTCGCCGGTGAACGCGGCGTGCTCGACGCTGTCCAGGACCCGCTGCCCGCCGGCGGCCTGGGCGATGAGGGCGTAGCACAGGGGGACGGCCTGCAGGACGTGGGGGCGGTGGCGGGTCAGCTGGGTGAGCAGGTGGCGGGCGGACAGGGCGTGGGCGGGGTCCAGGAGCAGGACGGTGCCGCCGGCGGCGAGGGTGGCCCACACGTCGAGCAGGGCGAGGTCGAAGTTGAGGGGGGCGTAGCTGGCGACGACGCGGCCGGGGCCGAGGTCGAAGGTGTCGTGGGCCCAGGCGGTGAAGCGGTCGACGGCGCTCTGGGCGAGGGGGACGATCTTGGGCAGGCCGGTGGAGCCGGAGGTGGTGAGCATGAACGAGGTGCCGGCGGCGAGGGTGGGCACGGGGTGGGGGGCGGTGGCGGGCAGGGCGGGCGCCGGCCGGCCGAGGGGGGTGAGCAGGTGGCGGGCGCCGGCCTGGGTGTAGAGGGCGGCGAGCAGGGCCGGGGCCAGCTGCGGGGAGGGCAGCAGGAAGGGGCGGCGTTCGGTCAGGCAGGCCAGGACCAGGGCGATCGCCTCGGGGGACTTGTGGGCGAACAGGCCCACCGGCTCGCCGGGGGCCAGCGGCAGGGCGTTCAGGCGCCGGCGTTCGCGGTCGGTGAGGTCGGCGAGCTGGCGGTAGGTGACGGCGCGCTCGTGCCACAGCAGGGCGGTGGCGTCGCCGCGCCGGCGGGCGTGGGCGGCGAACGCGTCCGGCAGCGACAGCGGCGGCACCGCACCCGGCACGACGGGGCCGGTGCCGGTGCCGGGGCGGGGCACGGGGCCGGTTCCGGTGCCGGGGCGGGGCACGGGGGCGGACTCGGAGTCCGGCACGGGCACGGCGGTGGGCGCGGGGGTGGGCGCGGGGGTGAGGGTGGGCGCGGGGGTGGTCATGGGGTGCTCACTCCCCCGCCGGGGCGAGGGTCGCCCAGCCGGCCTTGACGACGGTGGCGGCCTCGGTGGTGACCGTGAAGCGCACGACGCCGGCGCGGTCGTGGGGCTGCAGGGCGATGCGCAGTTCGGTGCCCGGGGTGGCGGGGGCGGCGAAGCGGGCGCCGAGGCCGGTGATGCGGGTGGGGTCGCCGGCGGCGTGGCGGTCGGTGATCTCCTCGGCGGCCAGGGCGAGCAGGTGCATGCCGTGGGCGATGGTGGCGGGGAAGCCGGCCGCGCGGGCGGCGTGGTCGTCGAGGTGGATGGGGTTGAGGTCGCCGGCGGCGTGGGCGTAGGCGTGGATGTCGGCGCCGGTGAGGGTGCGGGTGAGGGTGTGGGGTTCGGCGTCGGGGGTGGTGCCGGGGTGGGCGGTGGGGGGCAGGACGCCGTGGGGGGCGATGGCGGTGGCGCCGAGGAGGAGGGCGGCGGTGGCGAGGTCGGCGATCAGGGTGCCCTGGGGGGTGGTCAGGCGGGTGGTGAGGGCGATGCGGGTGCCGCGGGCCTCGCGGCGGGCGGCGGTGACGGCGACCTCGACGTCCACCTCGGTGTCCGGCAGCAGCCGGTGGTGGGTGCGGATCTCCTGGGCGAGGTGGACGACGCCGGTGAAGGCGTCCTCGCCGGCGGTCAGCGCGGTGACCGTGTGCCGGGCGAGGGTGTGGGCGAGGACGAAGGGGTGCGTGGGGGCCGCGGCCGCGGTGGCGGCGGGGGCCAGGCCGGTGCGGGCGGCGGCACGGTAGGCGGCCAGGGCGTGGGCGGTGACGCTCACGCGGGCGCGGTGCACCGTGCCCGGGCCGCCCGCCGCGGCCGCCGCGGCCGCGGCGGGCACTGCGGGCACTGCGGGCACTGCGGGCACTGCGGGCACTGCGGGCACTGCGGGCGCGGGGGTGGCCGGCGGGGCGGCAGCGGCCGGGGCCGGGGCCGGGGCGGGCACGGCCGGGGCCGGGGCGGGCACGGCCGGGGCCGGGGCGGGCACGGTCGGGGTCGGGGTCATGCGGGGGTCACCACCAGGGTCGAGTTGTGGCCGCCGAATCCGAAGGAGTTGGACAGGGCCGCGCCCGGGCCCATCGGGCGGGGGCGGTCGTGGACGACGTCGAGGTCCAGGCCCTGTTCGGTGGTTTCGTGGTTGGCGGTGGGCGGGATGTGACGGCTGTTCATGGCCGCGATGGCGGCGATCAGCTCGACGGCGCCGGCGGCGCCGATCAGGTGGCCGATGACGCCCTTGGTGGAGGTGACGGGCACCCCGTGGGGGCCGAACACCGCTGTGAGGGCGGCGGCTTCGGCGCGGTCGTTGTGGATGGTGGAGGTGCCGTGGGCGTTGACGTGCGCGATGTCGGCGGGGGTGAGGCGGGCGTCGGCGAGGGCGGCGCGCATCGCGGCGACGGCGCCGGCGCCGTCGGGGCGGGGGTTGGCCAGGTGGTAGGCGTCCGCGCTGGAGCCGTAGCCGGCCAGCAGGGCGTAGGGCCTGCGTCTGCGGGCGCGGGCGTCGGCGAGGCGTTCCAGGACGAGGAAGCCGGCGCCTTCGCCCATGACGAAGCCGTCGCGGTGGGTGTCGAAGGGGCGGCTGGCGCGGGCGGGGTCGTCGTTGCGCTGGGAGTGCGCGCCGAGGTTGCCGAACGCGGCGAGGGTGACGGGGGTGAGGGTGGCCTCGCAGCCGCCGGCGATCACGACGTCGGCGCGGCCGGTGGCCAGGAGCATCGCGCCGTGGCCGATCGCGTCGGCCCCCGAGGCGCAGGTGGTGGCGATGGTGAGGGCCGGGCCGCTCCACGAAAGGCGCATCGCGATCTGGGCAGCGGCGGCGTTGGGCATGGTGACCAGCGGCATCAGCGGCGAGACGCGCAGCGGTCCGTGGTCGGTGTAGGCGGCGGACTCGCGGTCGCTGGTGGTGCGTCCGCCGACCGCGTTGCCGACGACGATGGCGGAGCGTCCGGGCCCGGGGTGGGGGGATCCGGCGTCGCGGTGGGCGGCGAGGGCGGCCAGGGTGCCGTAGTGGGCGAAGGGGTCCAGGCGGCGGGCGTCCTTGGCGGGCAGCGCCTGGTCGTGGGGCAGCGCGGCGACGCGGCAGCCCAGGCGCACCCGGTGGCGGGCGAGGGCGGGGTCGGTGAGGGCGGTGGCGGTGGAGCGGCCGGCGCTGACGGTGTCCCAGAACGCCTGCAGGGTGTGGCCGGCGGGGCTGATGACGCCCAGGCCGGTGACGGCGATCTCGGGCCGCCGGGCGGCGGGGCGGGGCGGGCTGGGGGTGGCCATGCGGGGGTCGTCCTGCCTTCCGGGATACGGGGCGCGGGCCGGATCGGATCGGATCGGGCCGGATCGGATCGGGCCGGATCGGATCGGGCCGGGTCGGGTCAGATCAGGCCGGTCTGGGCGGCGGCGGTCAGGAACGCCTCGGCGGCGAAGTCGATGTCGGCGGCGCTGTGGCGGGCGGTGACGGCGATCCGCAGCCTCGCCAGGTCGTTGGGCACCGCCGGGGTGACCACCGGCAGGCCGATCACCCCGGCCTTGCGGCAGGCGGTGGCGTAGTCGTAGGCGGCGTCGTCGGAGCCGGCGATGACCGGGATGACCGCGGTCCGGCTGTCCATCGTGGAGATGCCCGCCTCGTTCAGGCGCTCGCGCAGGCGCGCGGCCTGCACCTGGGTGCGGGTGACGCGTTCGGGCTCGCGCCGAAGGATCCGCAGGGACTCCAGGGCGGCGCCGGCCTGGGCGGGGCCGAGGGCGGCGGAGAACAGGAACGGGCGGGCGGCGTAGCGCAGGTGGCCGATCAGGTCCGCCGGGCCGGCGACCCAGCCGCCCATGGAGGGGATGGCCTTGGAGAGGGTGCCGAGCTTGACGTCGACGCGGTAGCGGTGGCCGAAGTGTTCCTCGATGCCGCCGCCCGCGGCCCCGATGACGCCCAGCGCGTGGGCCTCGTCGACCATCAGCAGCGCGCCGTGGCGGTCGCACACCTCGCGCAGCGCCGGCAGCGGGGCGATGTCGCCGTCCATGGAGTAGACGCTGTCGACGATCACCAGGCGCACCCCGCCGGGCGAGGCGGCCTTCAGGCGGCGTTCCAGGTGCTCGACGTCGTTGTGGCGAAAACGCGTCACGGTCGCGCCCGACAGGCGGCAGCCGTCGACGATGCTGGCGTGGTCGTACTTGTCGATGAGCACCGTGTCGCCCTGGGAGACGAGCGCGCCGACCGTGCCGACGTTCGCCGCGTAGCCGGAGCCGAACACCAGGGCGCGTTCACGGCGGGCGAAGCGGGCGACCTCCGCCTCCAGTTCCTCGTGCAGCGGGATCGTGCCCGCCAGCGCCCGCACGCCGTGGTTGCCGGTGCCGTACACGTCGACGGCGGCCTTCGCCGCGGCCACCACCCGCTCGTCGCCGGCCAGCCCCAGGTAGCTGTACCCGGACATCATGAGCAGCCGCTCGCCGTCCAGGTCGCAGTAGGCGCTGTCGCGTTCCATCGTGTAGGCGACGAAGCTGTTGCGGCGCGAGGGGTCGGACTCCAGCGCGCTGACGCGCCCCAGCGTCTGGTCCAGCTTCGGCTGAAGGCGCTGCCATGCTGCGGTGGCCATACTGCTCACTCCTCACGGGCAAGGGGGGTTCGGGGACGGTGGGACGGCGGAGAAACGGGGACGGCACCCGGGCAAGACCCGCGGTCACACCCGGGCGGGCACGCCGTTACAGGGACCTGCCCGGGGGCGGTACGTCGAAGGCGGTACTCGAAGGCGGTGCTGCGAAGCGGTGCCCGAAGGCGGTGCTGCGGAGCGGTGCCCGGGGGCAGTGCCCGGGGGCGGTACTGCGGGGCGGTGCTGCGGCCCCGAAGGCGGTGCCCGGGGGCGGTACTGCGGGGCGGTGCTGCGGGGCGGTGCTGCGGGGTGCCTTTTCCCGGGGCGGCGCCCCGGCGTGGTGCGCCCCGCTTTTTCCTTGACGGGGTTTCTCGAAGCGTCCACGCGGGGTGCTCAAGGATGGCTACATTTCTACGGCAGGAACCGCAAGGCGGCCGCAATAGCCGAATTCCCGGCCTGCGGGAACGCTCTGACGTGCGGAAACCTTGCGCCTACGACGCATGGACCGGCCGGCGGGTATGTTTCGCCGGCCGGTGTTGACACCGCGCAAGCAGCCGAATGTATGGTCGAAATCCGCCGAAACCGAATGGCTGGTCGGCGTGCTTTTCCGGTCCGGGTTTCCAAGGCCCGCGGCCCGGTCCCACCGGCCGCGGGCCACGCTTTGGCTCAAGGGGGTTGGAGCTGTGTTGAACGGCTTTGGGGAAGACAGTGCGTCGGGCAGATCGGGGACCCTGTCATGCTGATCCGCCTGACCGGCCTGGTGACCGTCGAACACGAGGGCGGCGCCCCGCAGCACCTGTCCGGTGCCCAGGCCCAGGTGGCCTTCGCCCGCCTGGTCCTGGAACGCTTCGCCGGCACCGGGCGCGACGCCCTGGCCGACACCGTGTGGCCCGACGGCCTGCCCGACACCTGGGCCTCCGCGCTGCGCAGCGTGGTCTCCCGGGTGCGGGCGTTCGTCGCCGCCCCCGGCCAGGGGCCCGGCGCCACCCCGCTCATCTCCCAGGGCGGACGCTACGTGCTGCGCCTGCCCCAGGACGCGGCCGTGGACGTGGAGGTCGCCGCCAGTGCGGTCGGCGAGGCCGGCGAGGCGCTGGCCGCCGGCGCCCACCCGGTGGCCCAGCAGCTGGCCGCCGGCGCGATCGCCAACCTGCGCGGCTCCTTCCTGCCCGACCACGACGGCGAGTGGGCGCTGGGGGTGCGCGAGCACGTCGAGGAACTGCGGATCTGCGCGCTGGAGACCGCGAGCCTGTCGGCCTCCGCCCTCGGCGAGGAGCACCACGCGCTGCGCTGGGCGGAGGAGGCGGTGCGCCGCGCCCCGTTCCGCGAGAGCGCCTACCGCTGCCGCATGGCCGCCCTCGCCGCGGCCGGCAACCGCGCCGAGGCGCTGCGCTGCTACCAGCAGCTGCGCGAGGTCCTCGCCGAGGAGCTCGGCATCGACCCCGGTGCCGAGTCCCAGGAGCTGTACCTGTCGCTGCTGCGCTCCCCCGCCCCGCCCGCCGTGGCCCCGGCCGCGGCGCGGGCGGTGGACCCGGTGCTGATGGGCATCTTCGAGCCGCTGGCGCTGGGACGCCCGGCCAAGGCCGGGCCTCCGGTGCGCGCCGCCTGAACCGCCCGCCCCGCGCCCCCCCTTTTTTCGGGCGGGCGTCTTCCGCCCGCCGCCGGGCGGAAGACGCCCGCGGGGGCGGGGGCGGGGGGCGGGGGGCGGGGGGCGGGGCGGCCGGGCACACGCACCCGCCCCGTCCTCCTCCTTCCCGTGTTCCTGGTTCCTCCCGTCCGTCTTCTCCGTTCCCCCGCTTCGGGCACCGTTTCTCCCCTGCGTCTTGTCCCGTGGGCGTCCTGGGCGTGTTGCGGGCCTGTTGCGGTGGGCGCGCGGGCCGCGTGCAAGAGGGCGGGCGTAGTAGCGTCATGCTCCGAAGTCGCGCGCGGTGCGCGGCGGTTCACACGATGACGCACGCAACGGACGGGGGCCGGAAAATCTTGGGAAGGGGTGGTGGGCGTGGGACGGACGCGCGCTACGGCGCGGGTGATCGAGCACCCGGGCGTGGAGGACCTGAGCGTCCAGCAGGTACTGGAGGCACTCGCGGACCCCGCGCGCAGGTCGGTGGTGTGCCGCCTCGCCCGCACAGGAGCTGACCTCAGCTGCGGCTCCTTCGAGCTGCCCGTCTCCCGCTCCACCTCCACCCACCACTTCAACGTGCTGCGCGCGGCCGGCCTGCTACGCCAGTACTACGTGGGCACCACCAAGATGAACGCCCTGCGCGCCGAGGAACTCGAACACCGCTTCCCCGGCCTGCTCACCGCCGTGGTCGCCGCCGCCGACGCCGAAACCGCCCACACCCGCGACCAGGACCACGGACCGGACCACGGACCGGACACCGGCCGGGACCACGGGACGGACACCGGACCGGACACCGGAGCGGACACCGGCCGGGACCACGGGACGGACACCGGACCGGACCACGGGACGGACGGCGGCCGGGACCACGGACCGGACACCGGCCGGGACCACGGGACGGACACCGGACCGGACCACGGGACGGACACCGGACCGGACCACGGGACGGACGGCGGCCGGGACCACGGGACGGACACCGGCCGGGACCACGGGACGGACACCGGACCGGACCACGGGACGGACACCGGAGCGGACGGCGGGCGGGGTGCCGAACGGCCGCGGTGAGCACGATCGCGCCCGCCTTCGGACGGCGGCTGCCCCGCCCGGTGCCGGCACGGGCGCGCCGGCACGGGCCGGATGTCAGCCGGTCACGGTGAGCACGATCTTGCCGACCTGCGTGCCCTCCTCCAGGTAGCGGTGCGCCCGCACGACGGCGTCCAGGCCCTCGAAGACGCGGTCGACGGCCGGGACGAACGAGCGGTCCGCGAGCCCCGCGGTGACGAACGCGACGGCCCGGCGCAGCCGTTCGTCGTCGCGGGTGACGTGGTGCATGGAGTGGAAGCGGCTGGTGACGGGGGCGAAGGTGTCCTGGCCGGGCAGCGGGGTCTCGCGCGGGTCCAGGCGCCCGTAGACGACGAGCGCGCCGCCGGGGGCGAGCGTGCGGGCGAGCGTGGTGACGCCGGGGCCGGCGACCGGGTCGAAGACGGTGCGCACGCCGCGCCCGGCGGTGATCTCCCCGACGCGGGCGAGGAGGTCCTCCTCGCCGGTGACGATCACCTCGGCCGCGCCCGCCGCCAGCAGGCGCTCCTTCTTGGCGCGGGTGCGGGTGGTGGCGAGGGGCAGCGCGCCGAGGCGGCGGGCGGTGCGGATCGCGGCCAGCCCCACCCCGGAGGCGGCGGCGGTCAGCAGCACGTGGTCGCCCGCGCGCAGGTGCCCGTCCTCCGCGAGGGCGCCGTAGGCGGTGAGGTAGGACATCCACACCGCCGCGCCCTCGACCGGCGTCAGCCCCGCCGGGCGACGCACCAGGGCCCGGGCGGGCACCACGACGTGCGTGCCGTAGGTCGGGTGGTCGTTCTGGGAGAACGCGGGGATCACGTCGACCTCGTCGCCCACCGCGAAGGCGTCCACCCCCGGTCCGAGGGCCTCCACCGTCCCGGCGGCCTCGTAGCCGAGCCCTGCGGGCAGTACCGGCTGCTCCAGGTAGAGGCCCGAACGGAACAGCGCCTCGGCCCGGTTCAGCCCGATCGCCGCGACCCGTACCCGCACCTGCCCCGCCCCGGGCACCGGCACCTGCGCCTCGCGCACCTGCAGGACCTCCGGCCCGCCGACTTGCTCGAACACCACTCTCCTGGACACGCCCGCCCCCCTTCTTTCCCGCCGCAGCGATGAACCCGCCGGATCCCCGCCCGCGCGGCCCGCGCGGTGCGCGCGGTGCGCGGCAGCGGACGGTGGTCACACGGCTCCCACCCAACCCCGTATTTCGAAAACTGTCAAACAACGGAACGGCGAGGAACACCCGCCCCACCCGGGCGAGTTGGCCTCCCACCGGGACGCCACCCTTCACACGGGCGGCGGTGACGGCACCAAAGGCACCCGCCCGGCAGGCACAAACGCGGCCGGGGCGCCGGCGGAGGGCCGGCCGAGGAGGACACCGCGGCCTGCCGCCGGTCCCGGCGCGCCGGGGCGCCGGGGCGGGCGGCCGGCCGGTCGGGCGGGCGGGCGGCACCGCCACACCGACGAGCACGTGCGCACCCGCCGGGCACCAGCGCACACGCACACGCACACGCACAGACAGCGACGCAGACGGCAACGCAGCCGGGGACGGACAGCAGGAGCGGGGAAGCGGAACAGCACCAGGCACGCGCACAGCCCCCACCCCCCGGAATCCGGGGGTCTCGCCGGCCCGCACGCTCGCCTGCCGACGGCCCGCTGACCTCCAAGCCTCCCGAACACCCCCGGCTTGTAGGCTTGCCCGCAACATCTGAGGTTCCTGAAGGGAGGGCCCGGTGCGCGTCCGCCGGTGGATATGTGTGCTCGCGGGAACCCTCTCGCTGAGCGGCCCGACGGCCGCGTACGCCCGCGGCGGGGGCGGTGGTCACGGCTTCGGCGGCCATGGTGGCAGCGGGGGCGGTGGCAGCAGCGGGGGCGGCCACGGCGGCGCCTTCCACGGATCGGGCGGCGGCGGCTTCGGGACCGGCTTCGGGACCGGCTTCGGGGGCGGCGGGCTCGTCACCCTGCTGGTGATCGTGGCCGTCGTCCTCCTGATCCTGTGGCTGTGGTCCCGGCGCCGCAAGGCAACGCCGGCAGACGGCCTGAACACCGTCCGCGACCGCACAGCGCACCGCGCGGACGCGCAGGCGCGCGAGCGCGCCGCCCGCGTCTCGGCCCGCGTCGATGCCATCGCCGACACCGACGCGACGTTCGACCGTGCCGCGCTCGAACAGCGCGCCGTGTGGCTGTACGAGACGGCCCAGCGCGCCTGGACCGGGCACGATCACGCCACGCTGCAGCGGATCCTGTCCCCGGTGCTGTACGGCAAGTGGGCCGAGGAGCTGCGCGACTACGCCTCACGCGGCGAGGTCAACGTCGTGGAGATCGTCTGCGGCCCGGTGGTCGAGCTGGTCGACGTCGCCAACCGCGCGGGCGAGGTGAACGACACCGTCACCTTCCGGATCACCGCGACGCTCAACGACTACGTGCGCCGCGCCGACGGCGGACAGGCCGTGCGCAAGGACGGCTCGACGCGCCCGGTCGAGTACTGGACGCTGCGCAAGAACACGGCCGGGCAGTGGATCGTGTCGTCACTCGAACAGGCCACCGAGGGCGCCCACCACCTGAGCGGCGCCATCGAGACGGACGGCTGGGACCAGAAGGAGGTCGCCCGCGAGGCCGTACTCGAGGTGGCCGCCAAGAGCGCGGTCACCGGGGCCGGCGACATCCTGTCGCTCACCAACATCTCGTGGAGCACGGATGCCGACACCGCCGCCGGCGACCTGAGCGTCCTGGACGGCCGGTTCGACAGGTCGGTCCTGGAGGTCGCCGTCGAGCGGTTCCTCGAGGAATGGGTCATGAACGACGGCAGCCTCGACTTCACGCCCGTGCGCACCGCCCACCGCACCGTCATGCGCCAGGCCGCCGTCACCACCGTCAAAGTGAGCTCACTGGTCTCCCGCGACCCGGTCGTCTTCCGCGTCACGGTCGGCGCCGAGGGCGTCTACTACGAAGTCGACCGCCGCACCGAACAGGTACTGCACGGCGACCCGCACAAGCGCAGGCCCCTCGCCTTCACCTTCGACCTGCGCCTGGACACCACCGGCGCCAACGCGTGGACCGTCACCGCCACCACCGTCGAATAGACACAACCCGCACCAGGACCCACAGCCCCCACACCCACACCCACGCCCCACACCCGGCCTCCCGCCTCCCGCCTCCCGCCGGGACACCCACCACCACCCACGGCCCGGTCACGGCCACCGGACCAAGGGCGCGGGAACCAAGGCCGCGCCGGCCCGGCCACCGGAGCGGCGCAGCCGGCGCCAGGACCTGGGCCAAAACGCTTCCACGCGCGGTCAGCGACACCTTTCAACGCCGTACAGCAGCTCGTCGCACGGTGTTGAAAGGCGGGCTGCCAGGCCCACGTCAAGCTCCAGGAACGCACCACGGGACGCCGTGTCGGCGTGTCGCCCCTGCGCCACCGGGTCGTCCTGGCCGCTCGCCTTCGACGCCGCCGCACCGCCCGCCCCGATGCGGCGCGAGGCCACCTGACCGCCCGGCCGGTTCACGCGCCTGCGGCGTCCGGACGCTCCCATGCCCCGAACAGGTACCAGGACAGCCTGGAGGCGGCCGCCAGCACCTCGATGCCGACAAGACGCCCTCGCCCGTCGAAGCCGAGGTTGATCAAGGCGCCGCCCCCCGCCGATCGCAGGGACACATGCGCGAGGACCTGGTCGGGGCCTGCGGATCGGTGAGGTACACCTACGCTGCCCCCGCAGTCTCGTCGTAGGTGACCCTGACGTCCGCCACGGCCGGCACGCTCCCCCCGGTGCGGCCGGTGACGACACAAAGACGATCTCCGGCCACGAGAATCCCGCCAGACCCGGCCAAAGCCCCACACCGACACCAGGACACGGCCCCGGAAACGGCCACGGCCCCGCCCCCAACACTCTCCCGGGGCGACGGGGAAACCCGTTGAGGGCGGGGCGGGGCAGCGCCGTCCACGGACAACGGACCCGGGGGCAGGGCCCTTGTGCGGACGGCGCACGGCCGGGGAACCAGCACCGCGAACCGAACCGGCCTGCAGCCCCCCCAGACGGGACAGCAGAGGAGCCGAACCCAGGACCGGAACGGCCCGAACCATGAACCGACACCCCAGGCACAGGAGATCCCGCAACGCCCCGGCCGTTTCCGGGCCCGGAAACGGCCACGGCCCCGCCCCCAACACTCTCCCGAGGGAACGGGGAAACCCGTTGAGGGCGGGGCAGGGCAGAACGGGAGAGAGGGGGGGAGGGGAAGAGGGGTTAAT